>NZ_LWFH01000212.1:0-715 GCF_001635725.1 Oleiphilus sp. HI0066 | reverse complement strand
AAGCCACGCATCCTAAGCTCGAAAATCAATCTTGTTATTTATACGAACCGCATCATCACTCTAAGCAAAATATCATTCATACGCTCAATTATTTGAACATTCCCTACCAACAGTTCGATACATTGAAAGAGCTGATTTCAGCAATTGAGCAAGACGGAAAGAACGACACACAAACTAATCGCTTCGCTCTTATTTCATTAAGCGATAAAGAACTCGAAGAAGAATGTATTTACCAAGCTTTTAAATGTGTAAATGCCTTAGACATCAACATTCTTACCTATACCCCATCGCTATTACATTACGACTATAAAATACTGCGACAGATTAGCGTGCATATGACAAAGCCCGCTACCTACACGAATTTATCGCAAAGTTTAGTATCGGCTTTAAACAAAGGCATTACCTCAGACCATGCCGAGGAATATGCTCTGCCTCATTTTGCGAATAATGCGACGATTCTGGCCGTCGATGACAATGAAATGAACTTGAGCCTGGTTAAGGCGCTCGTAAAAGAAATGGGCATTGATATTGATTTAGCCGATAGTGCTGAGCAAGCAATCGATTTATGTAAGAAGCAATATTACCCACTTATTCTGATGGATATTCAAATGCCGGACATGGATGGCATTGAAGGCATGAAGCGTATCAAAACCCTTAGTAATTATTACGATCACAACCAAATCATAGCCCTGACTGCTTTTGCCCTACCAAATGA
>NZ_LWFH01000211.1:0-886 GCF_001635725.1 Oleiphilus sp. HI0066 | reverse complement strand
CGCGCTTTTTCAGAAGTTGTGCTGTACGACAATGGCTCAAGTGATGCGACCTTAAATATTGCGGCTGAATATCAAAATGTGCAGGTATTTGAAGGGCAGTTTCAAGGCTTTGGAAAGACCAAGCAAGCTGCTGTCGCTTGTGCGACGAATGATTGGGTGTTATCGCTTGATGCCGATGAAATGATCACGCCAGAGCTGGGAGCGTACTTAGAAGACTGGCTTCCTAATCAAGATCCGACGATGGCGATTAAAGTGTTACGTAAAAACTTTTTAATGGGTAAGTATGTTAAGTATGCAGGCTGGGGCGGCGACTGGTTAGTGCGTTTGTTTAATCGCGAAGCGCATAATTTTAACGACAATGACGTACATGAAAGTGTGGCAATTCATGAGGGTAGCTACGTTAAAAAAATCCCTTACCCGATTGAGCATAACGCAGTTCAGCATCTCGGGCAGTTTTTAGTGAAGGTTGATCGATATACAGAAATTAATCGACAAAGTGGGAAAAGCTACCCGCCTTCTATTATTTTCTTAAAAGCTATGTGGCGATTTTTCGAGAGCTTTGTCGTAAAAGGTGGGTTTCTCGCAGGGTGGCGTGGTTTAGCTATTTCGTGGTCGAATGCGAATGGCGTGTTTTATAAGTATATGAAGTCTTACGCTGACAAACATTCTTCGTAGCAATCTTGGGGTACTCTTTTTGAGTCGGAATTGATTGGGTTGTACTGGCTCTTATATCAGGCTGGCTAATACGCCTTGCACCCAAAGCATGTAAAGTGCCGTGCCGCTAAAAATACTGATTAAGGCATTTTTAAATAGCAAGTGGGCAACGATTACAAGGCTCAAACTAATGATCTCAGGTAGTCCGTGATTGCCAGACAACCATTCGACA
>NZ_LWFH01000210.1:0-1075 GCF_001635725.1 Oleiphilus sp. HI0066 | reverse complement strand
AGCCATGCCACCAAAGCCTGTGCGTACAGCCGTAATTTGGCCACCTTGTACTTTTACTTTGATCGCAAGAAGCACTGCTGAAATATCGTCTTCGATACGCTTAGAGATTTTGTACACTTTCAAGTGCTCACACGCTTCGCGGCGTGGAATACGGATCGCGCGGATGTATTCGCCAGTCTGAAGAAGTGTTTTCTTGTAGTCCAAGTAGAAAGTGTCTAAAGGAATCCAGCGATTGCCATTTGCACCCGCGATTTCGATATCTGCATTTAATGCAATTAATACTGGTGGCGCGTCACCGATTGGTGATGCGTTTGCGATGTTGCCGCCCATGGTTCCGTTGTTACGAACTTGGCGTGCTGCGAAACGCTCTAGTAGCTGAGCGAACTCAGGGAAGTGCGCTTCTAATACTTTTTCGCAATCAGTCAGAGATGCTGCACCACCGATGGTGATGTAGTTAGCGTCTTCACTAATTGTTTTCAAGCTATCGATTTGATTGATTGCAACAAGCTTATTAATGCGACGATTCATTTGCGTCACTTCAAGTGCTAGATCGGTTGCACCGGCAACGATTCGTGCATCAGGATGGTGCGCAAGAATCTCTTTAAGCTCTGATTCGGTGCGAGCACTCCAAGATTGACCTTCTTCATTGGAGGTTTCACCTTTGTTTGAAGGTGATGTGCTAGAAGGTGTCCAAATTTCTGCTTTCACTTTGCCTGGGTATGATTTCATTGACTTCGCTGCGTCAATAATTGGCTTGTAGCCAGTGCAGCGGCAAAGGTTGCCAGAAAGTGCGTCGTAAATTTCGTGAAGTGTAAAAGTCTTATCTGAAGGTGTGTTTTCAAATAAAGCGGTTAAAGACATGATGATGCCAGGAGTACAGAAGCCGCATTGTGATCCATGCTTATCTACCATTGCTTGCTGCGCAGGGTGAAGCTCTGAACCATTAGCTAATGCTTCAACAGTAATAAGGCTTTTTCCGTCAATCTGTGCGAGGAAAGTGATGCATGAGTTGATCGCACGGTAATGCCATTCACCATTGTGCATTTCACCCGCTAGTACTGAACATGCCCCACAG
>NZ_LWFH01000209.1:0-2214 GCF_001635725.1 Oleiphilus sp. HI0066 | reverse complement strand
CCCGACGATGTCAGAGACATGAATAAAAGCCGCACGCTCAAGACCGATATCTACAAAAGCTGCCTCCATTCCTGGTAATACGCGTACAACCTTGCCTTTATAGATATTACCGACAATCCCTAATCGACTGGATCGCTCGATATATACCTCTTGCAACATCCCGTTTTCTACAACCGCAACACGCGTTTCAACAGGGGTAACATTAATAAGCAACTCTTCGCTCAAAACACTATCCTTTTAAAGTTTTGATTCTAGACCGAACGATTTCAAACTCTGGTGAACTTCCGTTAAGGGTAAGCCAACAACATTACTGTAACTACCTTCTATTTTATCGACCAGTACCGCTCCGATGCCTTGGATGCCGTAACCACCAGCTTTATCGAAAGGCTCTTCGGTTTTCCAATAATCAGCGATTTCCTGATCGCTTAGCCCTCTAAAGAAGACTTTAGTTTTAACGATATGTTCCTGAACTTCGCTAAGCTGGCCATTACTTANTACTCCCAAAGCATAGGCAGTTGCGACCGTGTGATGATCACCTGACATCACGCGCATCATTCGTTGAAAATCAGAAAAATCTTCCGGCTTAATCAGAATTTGCTCACCATGCACGCAAACAGTATCGCCTGCCAGCATTAAGTAATCTCGACCATCAATACAAGTCTTAGAAAGACAAAACTGATGTGCTGCCGCTACTAGCTTCTCTTTTGCCATGCGAGCAACATAAGCATACGGCTTCTCAGAGTCATGAACTGACTCATCAATATCAACGGGGCTTTTTAATGGATCGTAACCTAGCTGTTGTAACAACTCTAAACGTCTAGGCGAGGCCGAAGCTAACACTAATTGCACTTACCTACCCTCGCAAAGCAAAGCTAATTCTGTCGTATACAACAACAAGAATAGGCCATAAAAACCCACTAAACATAGCCCGAAGCAACAAATCTGAAGGTGCTTCAGCTCGACTTAACAGAGAGGTAAAGGTGTTCACAATCAACAAATGAATAATGACAACAACGAACGCAACAAGAGACTGCTGCAACAAAGGATAAAGCTTAAAGCGCTTGTGCATGCCTATCGCAAGATACGACACGATACTCAAGGCTAAGGCGTTGATCCCAAGGTATACACCACTGATCACATCCAGCAGCAGACCAATAAAAAAGCCTACAGTTATACCAACAGTACTAGGCGAGCGCAGAGTCCAAAAGAAGACTGTCATGACCAACCACTCTGGTCTGAACAACGAAATCATTGCCGGCAAATATATGAGTTCGAGTATCACCGACAACATGAAGGTGATCACCACGGCCAACATACTAGGCTGATAAATCATTGAGCGACCTCAACACCGCTTTGTGGCGCATCATCTTTATTTGGAAAAACTAATAACAATAAACGACTGCGGTTAAGATTAGCTTGCGGAGTGACTTTCACTGTCGCAAATGCTGCTCCTGGATCGTGTGCAACTTTCGTCACGGTCGCTACAGGGTAGCCTGACGGAAAGCGCCCACCTAAACCAGAGCTCACAAGTAAATCTCCTTCCTGAATATCTGCTGTATCTGGAACATTTGCTAACTCTAAGGCGGATAGCGAACCAAACCCGTAGGCAACGGCGCGAACACCATTTCGATTAACCTGCACCGGCACGGCATGACGATCATCTGATATCAACAAAACCCGACTTTGAAACTCACTGACATCAATCACTTGGCCAACTAAGCCATATTCATCTAATACAGCTTGCCCAACATACACACCACTGCTGCGACCTTTATTGATCACAATATAATGTTTGTTTGGGTCAGGGCTCACACTTACAAGTTCGGTGACTACGACACCATCGTCAAGAACGCGAGAAGCATTCAATAACTCTCGCAAACGATTCAGCTCTGCGGTTGTACTAGCAAGCTTTTGAGACTGGCGTTCTAGAACAAGAACTTTAGCTTTAAGGGAATCTAACTCATCTTCGAGTGACGAACGGGAAGTAAAAAGAAAACCAATACCATCAGTGATATGACGCGGTACATCACTCATCCATTGAAATGGTGTCAGTACAGTACTAACACCACGCCGAACAGGATCGAGCTGATCATAACGCACATCGACAACGATCAGCACGACACTAACGAGAACCGCCAGTATCAAGCGATAGCCCAAATACGGACCTTGTACAAATACAGTACTAATGGCGCACTCCTAATGGCAAAGCAACTA
>NZ_LWFH01000208.1:0-723 GCF_001635725.1 Oleiphilus sp. HI0066 | reverse complement strand
TATTTAAAAAATTAGTGTTTTAAGCGTCGTTAAACGCATCTTCGATGTCTAATGGGGGCGTATCGCGCCCTAGCGCAGCATAGAAGTCGTCAACAAAGTCGGACAATTTACCTTGTTCGATTGCTTCGCGCAAACCACTCATAAGATTTTGATAATAACGGAGATTATGGATGGTATTCAGTTGCGCCCCGAGCATCTCATTGCAGCGATCTAAGTGATGCAAATATGCTCGTGAGAAGTTTTTGCAAGTGTAACAATCACACTCAGAATCAACTGGACCTAGATCATGACGATGTACCGCATTGCGAATCTTTATAACACCACTGTGCGTAAACAAATGTCCGTTTCGTGCGTTTCGCGTAGGCATCACACAATCAAACATGTCAACACCTCGACGAACACCTTCCACGAGATCTTCTGGCTTACCAACACCCATTAAATAACGTGGCTTATCCTCTGGCATCTTGTCGTGCAAATGCTCGAGTATGCGCATCATGTCTTCCTTTGGCTCACCAACAGAAAGACCGCCAATTGCATAACCGTCAAAACCAATATCGGTTAAGCCTTCTAAAGAGATATCGCGTAAATCTTCGTACATACCACCCTGCACAATACCAAATAGTGCAGAAGGACTTGAACCATGCTCATCTTTACTACGTTGCGCCCAGCGAATAGAACGCTCCATCGAATCTTTCGCTTCCTGCCATGTTGCTGGATAAGGCG
>NZ_LWFH01000207.1:0-517 GCF_001635725.1 Oleiphilus sp. HI0066 | reverse complement strand
TCGTGCGATTTTCGGTTAACTCATCAATCGCTTGCTGAACGTGATATTCGCTTTCAGAATCAAGCGCACTTGTCGCCTCATCTAACAAAAGAATATCCGGATCTTTCAGTACGGCGCGCGCAATCGCAACACGCTGCTTTTGACCACCCGATAAGCGAGTGCCTTGCTCACCGAGATAGCTATCGTAGCCTTTAGGCAATGCTTCGATAAATTCATGCGCATGCGCAGCTAGGGCTGCGGCTTCTATATCTTTTTGAGAGGCATCCTCGTTGCCATACGCAATATTATGCTTAATCGTGGAAGAGAACATCACAGGCTGCTGCGAAACAATCCCTAGTCGCTTACGCAGCGCCTCAGTAGACACATCGTGAACAGATTGCCCAAATACTGACACGCAGCCTTCATTACTATCGTAAAAGCGCTGCAGCAACTCAAATATTGTTGATTTACCAGCACCAGATGGCCCAACTAGCGCCACGCGCTCCCCTTCTCGAATACTAAAGCTGACTTTATCTAA
>NZ_LWFH01000206.1:0-1321 GCF_001635725.1 Oleiphilus sp. HI0066 | reverse complement strand
CTGCACTCAACTCACGTTGTAATCGCTGCATCATGTGCATTGCCATCTCATCCCAATTCGAGATAAACGGACGCATTCCATGCTCTGAGAAGGTCATGCGATACACATTTTTATCACCGCTCGGATCGACCTTTTGCCATACATCTTCGACCTCTCCCAACAAGCCAACTAAACGCAGAGACGCGTCATTAGCCATCAGCAGATTCCAGTTTCTGTCTGCAACAATTGCGGGGTAAGGTTCATGATGCTTCAGGTTCATTGGTAAGGCATCTTGCACCATACTCATCTCATCATTTTTAAAAAACATGCGGGTTCATTGAGCATTCAGATTACCACGACTGAATGGCCATCTAACAATTACCTCTGAGGTAATTGTTTATATTCTTTACCTAGCCAACACTGATTATGCGTTTTCAAACCTTCAACACGAGGAAGCCATTATNAGTGAAACCACTAACCCAAGCGCGACAGCGGTAGTCAAACAACAGCGTTCATCAATTCGTAAGCCATTTCTCTGGATAACACTGACGAGCTTTTCTGTGTTTAGCATCTGGGTCATGCTCCAAGTAGGTTACTTCGGTGTATGGGAAGCGGGCTTTGTATCAAGCGGAAGCCTGCAAATATTGCTCGATTTGGTGATTGGCTGTTTCTTGATATGTAGCTGGATGATTAGTGACGCAAAAGCCCGGGGTATCAATCCTATGCCTTGGGTCATCGCGGTTTGTACGACCGGCACGATAGCAGCACTGGCTTACTTACTCGCCCCAGAATATCAGTTAGATCAGTCTGAAGCGGTGACACAGTCTTCATAGCTAGTGCCGTGGAATAGGAGAAATCAGATGAACGCCATCACTATTCTTTTGGTACTCGTAGGGCTCATTAATCTTGCTCCAATATTAGGTTTATTGGGTGCTGCAAAGCTCAATGATGCCTATGCAATCAAGCTTGTATCAAACGATCTAATACTTCTTATGCGACATCGGGCTTTACTGTTCGGGATACTAGGTGGCTTCATCTTATACGCTGCTTTCGAACCAAAATATCAGAGTGCAGCGATGTTGATGGCATTAATCAGCATGGCTGGTTTTTTGGTACTTATGCTGGGTGGAGGTGAATATAACGCAGCCTTAAAGAAAGTCATGTTGATTGATATCGTTGGGATCGTGTTGCTTGGTATCGCGGCGATCTTAAAGTTCAAACCAGCGTAATCAGCTATTTCACCATATTTCGAGCCGTTGCAAACCGTTACATACGCTGTTTCTTTTTTGACTACGCTTAGGGCGTCACACAAAGAGGAACGCCTATGAAGCGTCAACTTATC
>NZ_LWFH01000205.1:0-1130 GCF_001635725.1 Oleiphilus sp. HI0066 | reverse complement strand
CTGTAATAAGCTGCCATTGTCTTGCGCGCTTACTGTCACCGATAGTTCCTTTTAGCTTAAGAACGGCGACCACTGATCCTGATAGCGTTATTGCACCGATGACGATCGAAGCAAGGATGGCTGCTGACCATACGCCGGTTACCACTGAATTTGCTGCGATTGCAGTTAACCATGTGCTACCAGCAACTGCTAGAGATGCCCCGCCGCCAACGCCGTTAAGGCTTGCTACAAGCTCTGGCATAGACGTCATTGCTGTGCGTTTTGCCAGCAATGCACCAATTGAACCGCCGAGTAAAATACCAGCAATGATCGTAGTGAAACCAATGATGTCGTGGTGAAGAAGTGCTGCGGTTACTGCGATCAACATGCCGATAGCTGAAAGCTGATTTCCGCGTACAGCCGTTTTAGGTTTGGTCATGCCTTTTATGCCGAGGATAAAAAACACAGCCGCTGTTAAGTAAGAAAGATTGACTAAAGCAAACATCATTAGCCCTTTTGCTTAAACATGTTGAGCATACGATCTGTCACCATGAAGCCTGCAACGATGTTGATGCTTGCGAGAGTAACAGCAATAAAACCAAGAACACTTGCAACAGTGGGAGACAAGTGATTTGTACCAGCACTAACAATTGCACCGACGATAACGATGCCAGAGATCGCGTTGGTGCCGCTCATCAGAGGTGTGTGCAAGGTTGGCGGTACTTTGTTTATCAACTCGACGCCAACGAATAAGGCCAAGATGAATATGGTGAAGCTAAGAACGAGCATTTCCATTTATGCATTCTCCTCTTGGTTTGATTCAGCAGGTTCAAAATAAATACTAGTGCCACGAGTCACCTGAGTTGCCGTGACAATTTCATCTTCTTGATTAGGAACAAGGCGACCACCTTCGGTCATGTTCTTAATGAAGTTGATAATGTTTCGATTCAATAGCTGCGATGCATGCACAGGCACACGTGAAGGGTGGTTTACGTGTCCGACTAAGGTAATGCCGTCTAACTCGATTTTTTCGTTCAAGACTGTGCCCTCTGCATTACCGCCTCGCGCTGCCGCAAGGTCAACAATGACGGAGCCGCGCTTCATGCGCTGCATCATTTGTCGCGTGATGAGCTTAGGTGCTGGTTTTCCAG
>NZ_LWFH01000204.1:0-887 GCF_001635725.1 Oleiphilus sp. HI0066 | reverse complement strand
AGATAACGTTGGCGTATTGCAGAATTTGAGCGAAATCCATCGAACTTAGAAGCCCCGCTCAGGTACGGTGATGATGTCTTGTGGGAATAGGCGGTAATTAGAATCCAACACACCTTTTTCAAGAATATCGTTCAAGTAAATAGGATATACCTTCGCCCCTTCCGAGGTTTGACGATACAATTTTGCTTCGTTGCCATTCGCAAATGGCGTCAAACCACCTGCTTCAAGAATCACATCTAGCACGGTGATGCCTTTGCGGTAGGCAATCGAACGCTGTTGCGCGACTGCACCAGTTACGCGGATTCGGTGAATAAATTCAGCACTCGTTGGGTTCGTAACAATTACTGTTACCTTCGGCGTTCGAATAAAGTCGCCTAGTTTTTCTTCAATCGTTGCAGACAGCTCACGAGTACTAATACCATCTACTTTCAAATCGCCAACTAACGGAACAGAGATTTTGCCATCAGGACGAACGGTCACGTTCACTGACAAATCAGGATTTCNCCACACATTCACAGATACCGCATCGCCGATACCCATTAAATACTCTTCAACGACACCGATACTTGATTCAACTGGTTGTTCTTCAACTGTATTCACAGAGCTACACGCATACAGCCCCATTAGCGCAGCTAACACAGCCACTTTAGACACTACTCGCTTAAACATACTTTGGTCCTTCAACTCTCATTCTTTTAAGTGTACCGCAATACATAGAAAGGGGTCAGAGTAAAAGTACTCTGACCCCAATATTTCTAATGCACACCTTTTCCAAGCAACACCACTTCAACCGTCTGAATGACGATTAACACATCCATAAAAAAGCTATGGTTCTTCACATAGTACAAATCGTATTTGAGCTTATTTCTTGCGTCTTGCACAGATGC
>NZ_LWFH01000203.1:0-1116 GCF_001635725.1 Oleiphilus sp. HI0066 | reverse complement strand
CTAAATGTTTCCGTGATGAAGATTTGCGTGCTGACCGTCAACCTGAATTCACACAGGTGGATGTTGAAGCTTCATACATGAGCGAAGAAGAAATCATGGCGAACATGGAAGGCATGGTTGGTTCAATGTTCAAAGACTTGCTTGACGTTGATCTTGGCGAATTCCCTAAAATGCCTTATTCAGAAGCGATGAGCAAATACGGTAGCGACAAGCCTGACTTACGTATTTCGCTTGAGATTGTTGATGTTGCTGACTTGATGGAAAGTATCGAGTTTAAGGTGTTCGCAGGCCCAGCAAAAGATCCTAAAGGTCGCGTTGCAGCACTTAAAGTTGATGGTGGTGCGGAACTTAGTCGTAAGCAAATTGACGAATACACCAAGTTTGTTGGAATCTACGGTGCGAAAGGTCTTGCTTGGATTAAGGTTAACGAAATCGAGAAAGGCGTTGAAGGTCTTCAGTCGCCAATCGTTAAGTTCTTAGGCGAAGAAGTTGCAATGCAAATTATGGATCGCCTAGGTGTTAAAAATGGCGATATTGTATTCTTCGGTGCAGATAAAGAAAAAGTTGTAAACGAAGCGCTTGGCGCACTGCGCTGCAAAGTGGGTGAAGATCTCAATATGTTCACAACAGAGTGGGCACCACTTTGGGTTGTTGACTTCCCTATGTTCGAAGAGTTGGATGATGGAGGCTTAACAGCAATTCACCATCCATTTACAGCGCCTTCTTGTTCACCTGCTGAATTGCGTGATGCGCCTGAAAAAGCATTGTCACGTGCGTACGATATGGTACTTAACGGTACTGAGCTTGGTGGTGGTTCTATCCGTATTCACGATGGAGAAATGCAAAGTATTGTATTCGATATTCTTGGTATCGACGCAGAAGAACAGCAAGAGAAGTTTGGCTTCTTATTGGATGCATTGAAGTTCGGTTGTCCTCCTCACGGTGGTTTGGCATTTGGTCTTGACCGTCTTGTGATGTTGATGACGGGTGCAAGTTCTATTCGTGAAGTGATTGCCTTCCCGAAAACACAGAGTGCTACTGACGTACTAACTAAGGCGCCAGGTGAAGTTGATAAGAAGCAGCTTCGTGAGTTGAGCATTAAGCTAAACCTTCCTG
>NZ_LWFH01000202.1:0-1336 GCF_001635725.1 Oleiphilus sp. HI0066 | reverse complement strand
GTACTTACCTTTCGCTTCAGCTGCTTGAATAACTGCTGCTGAGTCAGTGTGCTGAGTAAGAACGTCTGCACCTTGAAGGATCAAGGTTTCTGCAGCTTCACGCTCTTTGGCTGGGTCGTACCAAGTGCTCGCCCAAACAACTTTTACTTGAACGTCTGGGTTTACTTCTTTCGCGCCTTTAGTGAATGCGTTGATACCACGAATTACTTCTGGGATTGGGAATGAAGCAACGTAGCCAAGTACGTTAGATTCAGTCATCTTGCCTGCGATCAAACCAGTCAAGTAACGACCTTGATACGCACGCGTGAAGTAAGTACCCATGTTGTCTGCACGCTTGTAACCAGAAGCATGCTCGAACGCTACTTTAGGGAACTTCTTAGCAACCTTAAGAGTTGGGTTCATGTAACCGAATGAGGTTGTGAAGATTAGGTCGTTGCCTTTTGATGCCAACTGACGAATAACACGCTCACCGTCCGCGCCTTCTGGCACAGATTCAACGTAAGTTGTTTTTACTTTGTCGCCAAGTTGCTCTTCAACATACTTACGTGCTTCATCATGCGCGTAAGTCCAGCCCGCATCACCAGTAGGACCAACGTAAACGAAGCCGATGTTAATTGGGTCTTCCGCTTGCGCTACGCTCATGCCACCAGCTAGTGCTGCCGTCGCAAGCACTTTGCTAATTGTTTTTAGTTTCATTATTAACTCCTGAGTTTCTTTTTTATCTAGAGAGTAGCGATCAAACGCTACTCTCGTGACGCTTTAAAGCTGAGGTCTATATGGTTGACCCAGCGCCAAAGGCGTACTTAGTTTTGCTTTGATTGCATCGTTCGCGAGAACAACCAAAACAAGAATTGTTGCAACGTAAGGAAGCATTGCTAACAAATTAGGTGAGGCTTCAAAGCCCAGTCCTTGAAGAACCAAATGCATGATGCTCGCCGCACCAAACAAATAAGCTCCCAACATAATTCTTTCTGCTTTCCAGCTTGCAAATACAACTAATGCAAGTGCAATCCAGCCACGTCCTGCAGACATACCTTCAGACCAAAGAGGTGTATAAGCGAGTGATAAGTATCCACCTGCAAGACCAGCCATCGCACCACCAAACATGACTGCGCCGTAGCGTACTTTGAATACACTCATACCAATGGCGTTAGCCGCTTCTGGATTTTCGCCAACTGAACGAATCGTGAGGCCAAGACGCGTGCTCTTAAATACCCAGAACACCAAGCCGAACAGAACCCAACTGAGGTAAACCAACGGGTCATGCGAGAAAAAGATTTTGCCGATAACAGGAATATCGCTCAGTAGTGGAATCGTCCACGCCTGAATACCTTCG
>NZ_LWFH01000201.1:0-936 GCF_001635725.1 Oleiphilus sp. HI0066 | reverse complement strand
CTCGTCTGAACTTGAAGCCTTACTTGATGCAGATGCTTATGCAGACGTGTGTGAGGCTGACGACCACTAAATCTAAATAAAAGCGCATTGATGCGCTTTTTTTGTTTTATACGTATTGTTGTTTAGCCCCGACTAATAGGGGGCTTTTTGTTTCGTAGGAGCGAGCATGCCTTTTGTGCCTCATACCGACGCTGACGTAGAGAAAATGCTGGGAACTATCGGCGTTGAATCAATCGATCAGTTATTTGATGAAATTCCAGAACATTTACGAGCAAAGCCTTTAGCTGTTCCAGCTGGTTTGTCTGAAATGGAAATGATGCGCCGTATGAACGAGCGTGCTCAGCAAGATAGCGGAGCGCTTTGTTTTATTGGTGCGGGTGCTTATGAACACCATGTTCCTGCTGCTGTTTGGGATGTGACTACTCGTGGTGAATTCATGACGGCTTATACGCCTTATCAGGCAGAGGCAAGTCAGGGTACGTTGCAATTGATTTATGAGTACCAGTCGATGATGTCGGCACTGACAGATATGGATGTATCTAATGCTTCTTTGTATGACGGTGCTTCTGGATTAGCTGAAGCTGTTTTGATGGCGATTCGTGCGAATCGTAAGTCAAAGAGTAAGAAAGTACTAGTAGCCAAAACAACGCATCCTCTATATCGCAAAGCCGCGCAATGCATCGTTGAGAATCAAGGAATTATGCTTGATGAGCTAGCAATGGATGCGCAGGCTTTAGTGACGGATCAGTCAGCCTTGGCCGAATATGAAGGTCAAGACTATGCCGCGCTTGTTATTTCTCAACCGAACTTTTTTGGAAGTTTGGAGCAGGTTGATGCGCTAACTGATTGGGCGCATGCGCAAGGTATGCTGGTGATTGCGGTTGTTAACCCTACGGCTCTTGCAGTGCTGACGCCTCCAGGGCAGTGGGGTGAAAC
>NZ_LWFH01000200.1:0-1585 GCF_001635725.1 Oleiphilus sp. HI0066 | reverse complement strand
TCGCAATGCGGCTAGAGCTAATATGCTCGCGCGTGAAAGTGTCACGACTAAAGCAAGCACTCCCACCGAGACTTCAACTAAAGAAGATCGATATAAAGTAGGCAAGGTGATTTGTATCGGAAGCTCGACGGGCGGCACTGAAGCCTTGAAAGAAATTCTTCGGTACATGCCTAAAAACTGCCCTCCGATTCTTATGGCGCAACATATCCCAGCAGCCTTTAGTGGCACCTTTGCTAGTCGATTAAACGATACGATGCCCATTGAAGTTTGTGAGGCGAAAGCAGATATGCCGCTTAAAGCGGGGTGTGCTTATTTAGCACCGGGTGACCGTCATCTGCGCTTAGCTAAACGCGATAAAAAGCTTGTTACAGCGCTCTTAGATGGTGAAAAAGTAAACGGACATATTCCATCGGTTGAAGTCTTATTTGATTCAGCAACGGCCGAACTTGGTAAGTACTGTGTTGGCGCAATGTTGACGGGAATGGGGGCTGATGGAGCCACCGGAATGTTAAGAATGCGACAAGCAAAAGGGCATACAATTGCACAAGATGAGGCAAGTAGCGTGGTGTGGGGAATGCCCGGCGCAGCAGTTAAACTGAATGCTGCAGTAGAAGTGCTGCCCATACAGCGGATTGGGCCGGCATTACTTAATGCATGCAAAATTACATAATTGCTCATTAGTTCTCAAATTAATTACGCGAGTTTCGCAATCTTTACTACGCTATGTGCGGTAATACCAACACTGAAAAAACGAGGGCAGTATGTCGGTGAATGTGAGCTACCAAGGTAGTGACCAAACCTTAAAAATCGCAATAGATGGCAGATTTGATTTCAGTCATCACGCAGCTTTTAGAGACGCATATGAGAGCGCTGAAACACAAATTTCATCTTACGAAATTGATCTCAGCGAAACCTCTTATATAGATAGTTCGGCCTTAGGAATGTTGTTGCTACTTCGTGATCATGCTGGTGGTGCGGATGCGAAAATCGCAATAAATCATTGCAATGATGATGTAAAAAAAATCCTTAAAATTTCCAATTTTGAGCAGCTGTTTTCTATCACTTAATATATCTATGCGCCGATAAACACTTGTCGGCATGATCTTTGTATCGTTGATTGCATAATTAATTATTAAATAACGTTGTTCGTTAAAAATTATGCAGCAATTGTCATTACTTCCAGTGTCCGGTGCACCGAACTCAGAGTTAATTGAGACGGGAGCAGCGACGGTTAAAGCCCAGAATGGCTCGTCTGAGGCCTTCGGTAAGGTTTTTAATAAAGCTCAAACTAAGGTAGAAAAATCAGAACCCTTAGGCGCACATTCCGGCGATCAAACAGCCTTGTCTAATTCAATATCGCATTCGGCAAGTCCTCAAGCTCACGATGAAAGTGGCAATCCGTTACCGCCAAAAGACGGAGAATTGCCGCAAGCCGATCAGCCCGAATGGAATGGATTAACTAATTCAGCCAGTACAGATGAATTCGATTCCACGGCCGCATTCGTATCAGGGCAAGGTGATAGTGGGATTAATTCATCAGTATTGAACTTTCAGTTGGGCCAGAATGTAACTATTACACCAGATA
>NZ_LWFH01000199.1:0-812 GCF_001635725.1 Oleiphilus sp. HI0066 | reverse complement strand
AGCCTCCACAAAAAGATCATTGACTTCTTGTTCGGCCAGAGCATGGAGAAGCGCAGATAAATCAAAATATCCTTTCGCGTCCAATGCTAAACGTACGACATTGACATGTTGCGAACCCACAATTTCGGGAGAAACCTTAGCCTCTTCCGATACGACATACTGCACCGCAGCATTGTTCTCAAAAACCGCTTCTTGCCCGGTTAAACGTGCGTGCGCATCAAGAACCACGCGCATCGGCTGAAACCCTCGTTTATCGAGTAGATGATCAGTTCGCACCGTTAACTTGGCATTGTCGTATAGAACGGTTCCTACGCCAGTTAAAATAGCAGAAGACTTTGCGCGCCACGCTTGTACATCTTCTCTCGCAGCAGCACCGGTAATCCACTGACTTTCGCCAGAAGCCATTGCTGTTCGCCCATCAACACTCGCTGCCATCTTTAGACGTACAAAGGGTCGCTTACGCGTCATTCTTGAAATAAAACCAATATTTAGCTGCTTCGATTGCTCTTCGAGCAATCCTAGTTCAACCTGAATACCAGCATCACTCAATATGCTTACGCCCTTACCTGCAACCAAGGGATTCGGATCTTGCATCGCACTAATAACGCGTGCCAATCCCGCATCGACTAAGGCTCTTGCACAAGGTGGAGTTCTACCGTAATGACTGCAAGGCTCTAGGGTTACATATGCCGTAGCACCTTTGGCCAACTCTCCGGCTTGAGCTAATGCGTTAACCTCAGCATGGCCTTCACCTGCTCGTTCATGAAAGCCCTCTCCAACAATCTGACCATCGCGCACTATGACACAACCAA
>NZ_LWFH01000198.1:0-679 GCF_001635725.1 Oleiphilus sp. HI0066 | reverse complement strand
GGTGTTGGCGGTCTGGATGGATATGCCGAAGCCTTCACCGCGCTGCGAAAAATCAGCGGTGTGGTACCTAGCATCATGTGCATGTTCGGATTTAATGCCGGCGGCGGCTCATATCTCCCTCGCCAAGGCAGCTTTATGATTCAACCGAAAAACACCTTTTTTGGACTCACGGGCCCAGGTGTTGTGAAAAGCGTATTGGGTGAAGACGTAACACCTGACGAGTTGGGAGGCCCGGGTGTTCACAGCCAAACAGGGGTTACTGACTTTGTCGTTGAAGATGAAGTAGCAGCTCTCAAGAAAGTAAAAGAAATTCTTAAATACATCCCGAGTAACAATAGCGAACTCGCACCGCACCAGCCAACGTCTGATGCGGTGAAGCGTGAGACGTGGGACATCGACATCCTGCTGAAGAAGGCCTTTAACAGCCCAAGCGGTTTTAACACTCCACTTGATGTCAGCATCATTATTCAAGAATTATGCGATCACGGCGACTTCCTTGAGATTCAACCTGATCGAGCGCGCAATACCATTACTGCGCTTGGAAGAATGGACGGCAACGTGATTGGTTTTGTCGCGAACAACAGTGCAGTTGCCTCGGGACAAATAGATATTGCCGCGGCCTATAAAAACGCACGTTTTATTCGCTTCTGTAATCTTTACAACATTCCAGTCATCTTCA
>NZ_LWFH01000197.1:0-1108 GCF_001635725.1 Oleiphilus sp. HI0066 | reverse complement strand
CCCTGCGTTTTCGGTTGTTGATGGGGAGTCGTCAAGACAGCCGCTCAGTGCGAATGACGAGGCAACTGCGGCACTTAATAGAGTTTTCTTCAACATAGTTAGGACCTTCACCTAAGATTGCTGTTATTTCTTGGCGCTTTTCTACACGTAAGTCGTGTTATGAAAAAGACATTAATTGTTCTAATTTGTGACGATGAAATATCGCTCTTCGAATACACTTTCTATTCGTATATCCCTTAACGTTAGACCATATCTTTTTGATGTCGAGTTTTTCCCTATGGTTCAATGGCTTGTTAACTATTTTTTAGACCTATGCCCAATGTTTTTGAACGCTATTTATTCGGACTACAAAGAAATTGGGTTTGAGAGTACAATTTCGTGCCACAAATTTGTGTTGTGCCGTAACGCACGCGCATTTAACCCTCCCAGCAAAAAGAATTAAGAGACGGATATGACTACGATTCGCCAAGATGACTTGATCGAGAGTGTTGCAGACGCGCTGCAGTTTATTTCTTATTACCACCCAGCAGATTTTATCAAGGCGGTTCACGAAGCGTATTTACGTGAAGAGTCGCAGGCTGCTAAAGATGCTATGGCTCAGATTCTTATTAATTCGCGCATGTGTGCTGAAGGTAAGCGTCCAATCTGTCAAGACACTGGCATTGTAACGGTCTTCGTGAAAGTAGGTATGAATGTTCAGTGGGATGCTCAAATGAGTTTGAGTGACATGATCAACGAAGGTGTGCGTCGTGCTTATACACATCCAGACAATGTTCTTCGTGCATCTATTTTGGCTGACCCAGCTGGCGCGCGTAAAAATACTAAAGACAATACTCCTGCTGTTATTCATTACGAAATTGTCGAAGGTGACAAAGTTCATGTAGAAGTGGCGGCTAAGGGTGGCGGTTCTGAGAATAAATCTAAGATGGTGATGCTTAATCCTTCTGACAGCATTGCTGATTGGGTCGTTAAAACTGTACCAACAATGGGGGCAGGTTGGTGTCCGCCGGGGATGTTAGGTATTGGTATTGGTGGTACGGCAGAGAAAGCCGCAGTGATGGCGAAAGAGTCATTGATGGATCCTATTGATATTCATGAGTTGCGAGAG
>NZ_LWFH01000196.1:0-745 GCF_001635725.1 Oleiphilus sp. HI0066 | reverse complement strand
ACAAGCGGTGTTGTCCTTTACTTTGTTCAACCAGATCTTCCCAAGCACCATGTACTCGTGTCACGAACTGACTGAGCGGTTCTCCGCCAGGAGGCGTATTGTTCTCGGGATCTTGCCAGTACTTAGAAAACGCCTCTTTGTTTCCTTCCATCAATTGCTTATTGGTGAGGCCTTCCCACTCGCCAAATGCAATTTCACGAAACTCTGCATTGATATCGAGATCTAGCGACAGTTTATCTGCCAGTTCACCGGCAAAATAACGACATCGCGATAAAGGCGACGAGACAATACTTGCCCAAGGAGAATGCTCACCTACGGATGTTCGCATTTGCTCCCAGCCTAGCTCTGAGAGTGGATCATCAAGCGTGCCACGAAGTTTTTGCCCACCTTCAGGCTCTCCGTGTCGTATCAGGTCAATAATCGTTTCTGTATTCATCATGTTTCGTCGATTTTGTTCGGCATTTGAGCAAGCTGCGCGTATACTACGCGCCAGTTTTTTGGCCACTCGCGCTCGCGTAGTTGACGTTAATTTTGGAGAATCAGCATGTTATCAGTTAATGAGTACTTTGACGGCAAAGTAAAATCAATCGCATTCGAAGGCAAAGATCTACCTGCAACAGTAGGTGTAATGGTTGCCGGTGAATACACCTTCGGCACAAGCCAAAAAGAATACATGACTGTTGTCGCTGGCGAGCTTCAAGTTAAGTTGCCTGATAGCGACGAATTCGTCAGCTTCACAGATGGC
>NZ_LWFH01000195.1:0-978 GCF_001635725.1 Oleiphilus sp. HI0066 | reverse complement strand
AATTGATACGTTATTGGCTTCTGCTGCAAATGCGATGGAAACATCTTGTTCTTGTAGGGCGTTGACGTTAGTAGAGCCGCCTGATGAGCAGGCAGCCAAAAGGGCGCATGTTGAGATAGCAGTAAAGTGTGAAAGTTTCATGATGCTCTTGTCCTAATAAAATGAATAAATATTGGCTTTAGGTGGAGCACAGGTCTGAATCTAGAGGATGTCTTCATCAAGCATCAAGCACAATGTATGCACGCGCATGCTTAGAAAAATAAGCAGGCTGACACTGGCTTAGCAATGAAGTTAAATCTAATTGTTGATGACTGTGCTCAAGAGAGCGTCATAGGAGGGGCGCGCGCGCGTTGAAAACTTGTTTTACGCGAAATCGCATTAATTGATCCTGAGCGGATGAAGTCTTGAGTAGGCGAGAATTGCGTGTGCGACAAGTTGCTCGCCAAATGGGCTAGGGCACCTGCCGAAAAGCTACATTGTTCATCTGCGTCGTGAACATTGTGGTTCTGTTCAGAATCACTATCTGTAATAAATACTTGTTTAATGCCTGCGTCGGCCGTACACAAGCTAACCCATGAACCATTTTCCGACAGTGAACCTGCCATTGTGCCTGTCGCGAATAAGGCTTTTTGCATAAACAGCAAAAGCACTGTCAGCACAACTTTGTACTGAAAATCGCTCTGGCGCATGGTGTTAAGGGAGAACTTCATTTTTATAGTTTTTTAAACTTAGTTCAATCTGGGTTCAAACAGACTAACGTGAAATGAAATGCGAATGCAAAATAAAAAAGTAGGAAGGCCGACATTGTCTACTGAATGTTAGGAGGCTCAATGTCGGTTTATTGGTGCATTACTTATCGAATGCGCCGAGTTCTTCAAGCTTGTCAGTAATCGCCGCAGACTCTGGACGATTTGCGATAAGTTCTTCTTTTGTTAAGCCATCTAATTCATGCGGGAATACCAGCCACTCATCGCTCTC
>NZ_LWFH01000194.1:0-752 GCF_001635725.1 Oleiphilus sp. HI0066 | reverse complement strand
GTACCGACGTATTCCTGTAGCGCAAATTGGTGCGAAGGTGGCTTGGTGGTTCCGCCTATCATCATACCCGTACGATCTTTTACAAACTTGTATGTGCCCGTAAACCCAAATTCTTTAATCATTGTGCCGATCAGTTTAATCGGTGGTACAGCTGCAACCGCAGAAAAAAACACAGGGCCTTCCGCTTCGACCATTAATGCTTTAGCCGCATCACTCATATTTTCGGGTGATAAATCTGCATTACCAGTTAGGCAAGAAACTTCCTGAGCAATTAAGCCGGTATCGCAGATAAGATCCGCACCAATTTGCGCTACAGGAATACGTCGGTACCCGCCCGTTAATGGGTCTAGATTTGGGCGCGGAGGAATAGGTAGAGAGAGAAGCGATTGCCAAGAGGTATTCATCAAGCCAAACATTAGACGTATTTTTTCTGCATACGGGGACTTGTCATAGTGATGTAAAATAATCGACTCGGTCATTTAATTTCTTCCTTAAGGTCGCACATAGATGATGGTTATTTTTCGATTTATTTGATTACGTGTAACTCACGAGGGAATAGACTAACCTCGTAGAGGATTTTGGCATAGCCTTAATTTGCCAGACCGGCCTATATTAAAACGTAAGATCCTGCCTCATAGATTTGAAAGTACTCAGTGAAAATCGGTAAACGCTTAAGTGCGATAAAACAGCATGCACGGCTGCATCACTATGACCATATATGGGATTGCTGCTGCGATCATGGTTTGTTAGGT
>NZ_LWFH01000193.1:0-1092 GCF_001635725.1 Oleiphilus sp. HI0066 | reverse complement strand
AGATCGAATATTTCAGCCGGCTTTGATTCAATGATGTCCACGTCTTCAACATTACCCTGCTCATCAATCAAGACATTCATCGTCACATACCCACTTACACCTTGTTTACGCGCAAGTTCGGGATACACAATCGGCGAACGTTTTCTTACCTTTGGCGGCACATCAACCGTGCTTTTATCCATCACTTGATCGCCTGCTGACCCAATTAAATTTGCGTCATCAAACTCAGCGAACTGCGCTTGATCAAACAAAGGCACGCCAAAACTTAAGCCACTACCAGACAAATCGCTGCCAATCGCATTAGGTTGAATTGATGGTAAATCGCGTCTTGGCTGACGCTCCTGTTGCTTAGGTTTAGGCTTGGGTCTTTCTTTTGTGATTTGCTGTTGTCGTTCTAGCTCAAAATTAGTTGCGCCACCTTGGAGCTTTTCGCGATCAAAGTCTGATTCGTTCAAACCAATCACCACAACAAACAACAGAAAAGGCACTAAAACAGCGGCGACAATCGAAAAAAATTGCCGTGACACGCCTTGTCTCATTTCAATTGAATTCATCATAAGGCGCTACTCACGACTCCTGCTCAGTCGCGACGCCAACATTACTCGCACCGGATAACTTCGCTTGATCAATCACTTCAAGAACGAGTTTGGCTGGCACATTTTCATCAGTCACAACCAAGACACTTTTGTCAGTACTCGTGCGTAACATATCGCGCAACTTGCTCTGCAAGCTGTATACACGCACAGGCTGGTTGTCGACATACACATCACCAAAGCTATCAATAAAAATACGTGTCGCCTTGGTAGAAGCCGCTGCTGCACTGGCCGCATTCGGTCGTTCAAGATCTAGTTTCATGTCTTTAACGAAGGTAGTCGTCACCATGAAGAAGATTAACAAGATGAACACCATGTCGATCAATGGAGAGATATCTACCTGCCCTTCTTGCTCGCTCTCTTGTCTGTATCTCATATTCTTTCTCGCTTATTTTATTTGCTCAGAGACGCTTGCTTTTGAGCGCACACTAAGTCTCGAATTTGATCCAACTCTCGACAGACATTGCGCTCTTTGCGCTCAATCATTCGTCCAACAAGT
>NZ_LWFH01000192.1:0-898 GCF_001635725.1 Oleiphilus sp. HI0066 | reverse complement strand
AAACGAATGAGATCGTTGATAGTTTCGAAATGGCGGCGATCAAAGTGCTTAACCTCTGTGCTTCAACGCAAAAATAGTTAGATCATAGAAAGTACGTTCAGATGTCTTTAGTAGTCGCTCATCATAATTTGCCATGGTCGCAATCGCATTCAGAGCAGCGCGTCTTCTCTGTTGCGCTCATGCTTGGGTTAGTGCTTTTAATCGCTGCTGCCTGGTTTATTGATAATT
Organism: Oleiphilus sp. HI0066; assembly: GCF_001635725.1. Classification (NCBI taxonomy): domain Bacteria; kingdom Pseudomonadati; phylum Pseudomonadota; class Gammaproteobacteria; order Oceanospirillales; family Oleiphilaceae; genus Oleiphilus; species Oleiphilus sp. HI0066. The sequence continues at coordinate 670 of NZ_LWFH01000192.1, read as the reverse complement.
ATGAAGTGCCTGAACCTGATAGAGAGAGTCTCGAGCGCTTGCCGCCTCAATTGGCTCGTTTCGTAAAGAACGAAAAGCCAAAAGTTGCGCCAAAGCCTATACGTAAAAAGGAATTACCTAAACCGAAGGCTGAAGTTAAACCTAAGCCGGTAGCGAAGCCAAAACCTAAACTTGAGCCGAGGCCTGTTCCTAAGCAGAAGTCTAAGGAATCGATTAAAGCGCAACCCAAAAAACGAGTGGAAACCCAGAAGAGCACCGCGGAACAAATAAAACAGGCACGAGAAGTCGCAAGTAATAGTGGTTTGCTTGCTATGCAAAGCCAAATGGCAGCGCTATCGAGTTCGGTCGCCGCATCAGGCTTCTATTCTTCAGCGAAGCAAGTAAAAGCCGAGTCAGGGCCATTAAGTATCGGTTCACCGGATCAGTCTGTATTGAGCAAAACCTCGAACGCAACAGCTCAGTCGGAACAGCAAATCGATACACGCCAAGCAACATTGGACGATCAAGAATATTCAACGCTGCAAGTACGTGAAGAAGAAAAAGCCCTCGCACTCGCGGAGAAAAACGCAGGAAAGACGCGAGATATGGCTGAGGTGCAACTCGTTGTAGAGGGTGTTCGCTCAACATTCAATTTATTGTACAACCGGGCACTGAGAGACGCCCCATTCCT
>NZ_LWFH01000191.1:0-22586 GCF_001635725.1 Oleiphilus sp. HI0066 | reverse complement strand
AATTTGCCCCAATAAATGCTCCATTTTTTCGACGGAATGACGAGTTGTTTCAATCATGTCGTCAACAAAAGCGGGATTCGATTTATGCTTCGGCGCATTTTTTACCATCATCGATAATTGCGCGATGATGGTTTTGATATCGTGAATCAAGAACGCAGAGGTTTGGTTTACAGCTTCGAATTGTTGAGACTGAGCGAGCTGTTCTTCTGAGGAGTGCTGATCGATATAACTACAGGCTTGTTGGGCAACAATTTTAAGAAGGTCATAGTTTTCCCAGTTCAAATCCATAGGTACGTATGGTTTACCGAGTAGAACGATGGCCGAAAGTTTATCGTTAACCTTGAGCGGCACCAAAAGCCATGGATTCTCACAAGTTAGAACAAACTCTGGTAATTCGATTAGACCGTATTTATCTGGATCAGTGAGATACTCGTTTAGGTTGATGATCCAATCGTTGTCGTTGAAATATTGAATCAAATCAGAATCGTTGTTGATGAGTCCAAAGTTATGCTGGTCAAAGCCAAATTGATCTTTGAAAGTCAGGTTGCCGTCTTCGTCTTGGCTCCAGATTACTCCAGCTTGCGCTTGAACTAGTTCAGCTAGGGTATTGGTGCTGCGTCGATACAAGCTCTCTTTCTTAGAAGATTCACTCGCTGGTGTTTGCAGGCTTGAGGTGCTTTTGATCCATTCGTCGCGATAGTCATATTTGTAATCGAAGAAGTTCTTCGAGATAAAAACCATTGTGCGGGCACGAAGATTTGGCGAACTAATCACGAGAATGAGGAAGATCCCCGCAATGAACAAGAATAAAACACGCAGTGCCGCACCCCAAGAGCCACCGAAGACATTGATGTAATATCCGCCTGCAGATACAAACAACAAGTAAATGCCTGCAATAACAAGGGTCGTGGTGTGGAACACCATTTGTCGTGAGATATGTATACCTAAGGCTTTCCCTTTGCGATTCACCAGTGTTGCTGCGATCAGGGGGGCAGCTAGCGCATTTACAGCGCCACGGCTATCCCAAAGTGCTCCTGACAAACGATTGAAGAGCAGGGCGTCGGAGTACATAACGAAGTCATAAGCAAGGATGGTTGCAACCGCGATGCTGAGATACTTAATTCCTGCGCGGGTAAAGAGAGAAGAGTTTCGCCAAATTTGTTCTAGTAACAGAATGCCTACTAATGATACGAGAACGTTAAGAACTAACAGTGTTTTGCCAGAGACGAGGGATATTGTGAATAGCTCTTGAATTATCAGTACCGCAATCAACCCAGAGATTAAAGTGATAACGCCGGTTGTAAAAAAGAATTGGGGGCCGATTTTAAATTTAGAAGGAAAAACTGTGACGCCAAGAATGGCATACAAGACCGTAAACCACGCAGCGGTTCGTAATAGCTCAAGGTTATAGCGCAAGGTAAATGGCAGCTCAAAACCTAAAGCTTGAATTGTCAGTATCAATAACCAACACAGCGTAGTGCTGGTCGCAAATAAGATGGCTTTATCGGTAGCGCGTCGCTGATAACTGCGCACTGCGTATATCATTAGCAATGCAAACGTAATAGCGCCAGTCGCGTTACCTATAACGGAAAAACTAAGATCCATTTTGTTCGTTCGTTGTGGTTAAATTCGTCATGAAACAAGATCTGAACAGAAAATTGTTCTCTTACTATTCAGTGTATCAGGGATGTGTAAAAACGAGGCTTTTTTCAGACATAAAAAATGCCGGGTGTGCTACCAAACACAGCCGGCAATAAGTGCGAGTAGTATCCATGAAAAACTTTCATGTCCCCAACAGCTGCCGCTGTTGGTGGACTAAGTATTAGCGAAAAGTTGAAATAATCAAATGTATAAAGGTGAGTTTTTAAGCATAAATTGGAATAACCGCTTTGATTATATTTTGAGCAGGTTATTAAATGTCGAAATAGTATTAATAAGGCGGCTCTATCTGTCTGTTTTAGCTAGTTTTTTACTTCGTCTTCTTCAACCAGCTTTTCTTCCGTAACCCAAGGCAATTGGCGATATCTTGGCTCAGATTGCGCAAAGTTCATGAAAGGATATTTGATAATGTCGAAATAAGGCGAGTAATCGAAGTCACTTGGCGTGCATAGCTTGGGATTTCTTCGGTAAATATTAATATGACCAGCTTCTGATCGCTTGATCATTGGTAAGATCGGATATTGGATCGAACCGAAGGCCTCGGCAATCATGGTAGAGCAAACCGTTTTTGTGGTTTGACCCGGATGTTTAGAAAACAAGCTTGAGCGCCATCTGCGAGGAAGAATTAAATACGGGAAGAAAAAACGCAGTAGATCGAAGATTTGCCGAACATCATAGTCAGCACCAAGCCGTGATATTCCGTAGTGAATAACTTTTTGCGCATCTGAATATGTTAGATCTTTAGGTCGACAAATTCTTACATGGTCACGGTCATACACGGATAAGGGGCGAGCAACCGTACCCATTCCTAGCTCGCTTTCTACTATAAGTTGTACGTCTGGTTGTCCATCGTAAAAGCTTTGAAGTCGCTGGCGGTCTAGAGGGTTTTCTACTTCATGTAGCCTGCCTATGTAGAGAGCAGCATGAGACCATCGACTCTGGGTTACTGTTTTAATAACATCACTGACGCGACTGCGACCTTCAACGAGAATTACGTCACCAGGTTTGATTTCATAACGCATTCTTTCATAGTCGCTCATTGGTATTGGGTTGGGTGCACGCTCGCGAATAAGTAAGCGCGTAATGAGCGAAATAATATTGCTCTTTGTTTGGTAACCCATTAATGACGACTCGATAGTATTTGTTGAAAGGTAACTAGTTAAGGTTTAGACAATAAACCTATGAACAGCAAAGCAAAATTTTCTAAATTGTGACTGTATGGATGCTTTTAAGTCTCGTAGAATGGAAAAAAACTGAAGGGGGCTAGAGAATGAGCCAGAAAGATAAAAAGTCGGACGCTAATGAAGTGGGTAGTGATAATGCCCTTCCAATTTCTGACAAAATTAAAGCATCAGCACGTCAAATATGGTTGGCGGGTTTGGGTGCTTACAACAAAGCAGAAGAAGATACTGGAAAGATTTTCGATAAGCTCGTTAAAGAGGGCGAAGAGCTCGAAGCCGCAACGAGAGGTGTTGTTGAAAAACAATTTAAAGCCGTGGAAGGAACAGTAGAAGGTGTACGCGGTAAAGCGAGTAACACTTTCGGCAAGCTAGAGTCTGTATTTGATCAACGTGTTTCTGGTGCATTAGAGCGATTAGGTATCCCGAATCGCAAAACGATTGAGGCCTTAGAGGCCAGAATTGACGCCCTTGAGGCGGAATTGAAAAAGTGTAATAAGTAATTGCGCAATATATAAAAAAGCCCTTGCCAGTTTAATGGCAAGGGCTTTTTTGTTAAAACAGAGGTCAGAGTACTTTTACTCTGGCCTCTGTTAGCTTTCTACAGGTCGTAGCCTTTTTCTTCGTGAAGAGCTAGATCTAGACCGCGATACTCGTCTTCTTCGTCAACGCGTAAGCCCGTCATTGCATCGACAAGCCTCAGAATGACCCACGTTACGATTGCCGTGTATGCGATTGTGCTACCAATGCCGATTAGCTGAGCTGTTACCTGCTCGCCGATTGAGCTGTTGTCGCCACCGAAACCATAGCCACTAAATGCGCCAAGTTCTCCCGCAGCGAAGATACCAACGAGAAGAGTACCTAAAATACCGCCGACGCCGTGCACTGGGAATACATCGAGAGAGTCGTCAATTTTAAGTTTTTGTTTGATGAAGATGGTTGCGTAGAAACATACAACACCTGCACACAAACCAATTACAATTGCTGCTGCAGGGCTGACAGATCCAGATGCTGGTGTGATAGTACCAAGTCCCGCGACCATACCGGTTACGATTCCAAGAACCGATGGCTTGCCGAACTTTTTCCATTCGCATGCCATCCACGCTAAAGAGCCCATTGCTGCAGATAGGTGTGTTGCGATAAGAGCCATCGCCGCGTCTTCGTTTGCGCCAAGCGCTGAACCCGCGTTAAAGCCGAACCAGCCAACCCAAAGCATGCCTGCACCTGTAACAGTCATTGTCATGTTGTGCGGAGGCATCGCAGTTTGTGGCCAGTTACGACGATTGCCAATCACAAGCGCTGCAACAAGCGCCGCTACACCTGCCGTGATGTGAACAACAATGCCGCCAGCGAAATCTAGAACGCCTAGATCGCTCAACCAACCGCCGCCCCATACCCAGTGGCAAACTGGTGCATAAACAGCTAACAACCAGATGCTGCTGAATAGAAGCATTGATGAAAACTTCATACGTTCAGCAAAGGCACCAACAATCAGTGCAGGTGTGATGACAGCAAAAGTCATTTGAAATGCTGCAAACAAACCTTCTGGAATGGTACCTGATAGTGAGTCTTTCGTTACTTCTGCCATGAACAGATTGCTTAGGCCTCCAACGAAGCTATTACCATCGCTAAATGCGAGTGAATAACCTACCACGTACCAGAGCACAGACATTAAGCAAGTTAGAGCAAAACATTGCATCAATATAGACAAAACGTTTTTGCTGCGTACAAGTCCTGCGTAAAAAAGAGAAAGACCAGGGATGGTCATGAAAAGAACGAGTGCTGTAGCCGTTAAGATCCACGCTGTATCAGCACCAACAAGAGCATCTTCCGCGTACGCGAAAGCCGGCAGCATTGAAGCTACCAAAACAAATAGTTTAAACATGTTATTTCCTGAGCTAATTGTTTCTTACAAAGGTAAGAGAGCCATTTCTAAAAATACCGCCGGTTATGTTTTTGTATGACGTCTATTTTTTGAAACTTAAGGCTTATTGTTATTTTCTAGAGTGCGTCGTCGCCTGTTTCACCAGTACGAATGCGAACCGCTTGCTCTAGATCGCTAACGAAAATTTTGCCGTCGCCGATTTTTCCGCTGTTTGCAGATTTGCAAATGGCTTCAACCGCTTGATCAACAATATCGTTCGCAACAGCTAGCTCAATTTTTAATTTAGGCACAAAATCGATCACGTACTCAGCACCACGGTATAATTCCGTGTGGCCTTTTTGACGGCCAAATCCTTTGACTTCTGTGATGGTCATACCCGCTAAGCCAATGTCAGTTAAAGCGGTGCGAACGTCTTCTAACTTAAATGGCTTAATCACTGCAGTGATTAGTTTCATAAGGGACATCTCCAAAGGCAAACTTAATCTGTTTGCTTATTTATTGTTAAGACTAATAGTTTTAATAATTTTTATAATTATGTGCGCGCCCTTTTCAGAGCAGTGATAAGCTAATCAACTTGTTATAACAATTCAAGCGATTACAAACACTTACCCATGCTGCAGGTCAAACTTTCCGTTTTTTACTTCGTATACTTCGCATTACTTGGAGTGATGGCGCCTTATCTAGGGCTGTTTTTAGAAAGTGAAGGATTTTCAGCTGCAGAAATCGGTCAGCTGACGGGCTTGTTGATGGCGACGAAAGTGATTGCTCCTAATGTTTGGGGTTTGATCGCAGATCGCACACAAAAGCGTTTGTTGCTAATAAGACTCGGTGCATTTTTAACGCTGGTCTCTTACCTCGGATTTTTCTTTGCTGAAAGCTTTTGGTATTACGCATTGATGATTATTGCGTTCAGCTTTTTTTGGAATGCCATCTTGGCGCAGTTTGAAGTTATTACCTTACATAACCTGGGTGCTGATGTTGATCGCTACAGTTTGGTCAGAGTCTGGGGCTCTATTGGTTTTGTTGTTGTGGTTATTGCGCTTGGATATATTTTTGAAGAACGCGGGGTTGGGCTATTTCCCATAGCGCTGTTAATTATTATGTCGGGTATCGCGTTATCTACGTGTATGCGCTTTGATGAGCCAGTGGCACAACAAGGCCATGAGATATCTCATTCTCTGAGTGAAGATCTGAAGCGCAATCGCGCTTACTTATTTTTCGTAATTTGCTTTTTGCTTCAGTTTTCACATGCGGCTTATTACTCCTACTTTAGTTTGTATATGGAGCAACTCGGTTATGACAAGCTGAGCATTGGTATTTTTTGGGCCTTGGGAGTTATTGCCGAAGTTGCGCTGTTTTTTGTTATGCACCATTGGCATCGTAAACATGCAGTGCCTCTGATTATGGGCATCGCTCTTTTATTTAGCGCACTGCGATGGGCGATGATAGCTGGAGCAAGCGAGTATGTTCTTGTGCTCGTTATTGCACAGTTGCTTCATGCTTTTTCATTTGGTGCTATGCATGCGGTTTCTATCCGTTTTGTGCATGAGCATTTTCACGCCAAGAACCAAGGAAGGGCGCAAGCTTTATATAGCAGTCTTGGATTTGGTTTAGGTGGCTTTGTTGGTGCTTTTGTCATTGCTGCGTTGGTTGAAGAGTCAGGTTACGCAAATCTTTTTTGGATTAGTTCACTGATTGTGTGTTTTGCCCTTTTCGTTTTGAGCCTTTTTTGGACTTCTTTCGTACGAGATCACAAAGTTCGGTAAGCGATTGAAAAAAAAATTTTTTAAATTGGGCGAATATCAAAATTGTGTCTATGCTTTTTTTAATGGACTAAGTCTGCCGAGCGAATACTTGTTGTAGGCTGACTAAAACTATGAAAGATTTTCCTAGCCTTTTTTACCCCTGCTCAGGTTAGAAAAGTACTACGTCGCAAGTATTGCGACTGAAATTACGGAGTAGCGTTCGATGACAAAAAAAATACAGTTGTCGCGACAAATGCGTAAGATGCCATTGGCTCTTGCTGTTGCGGCTGCATTCTCTACACCAACTTCTGCTGTTCAGTTCTACATTGGTGATTATGAAGCCAGTATTGATACCACCTTGTCTGCAGGTGCGAGTTGGCGTTTAGAAGATCCCCATCCATATAACGTTGGTTTGGGTAACGGTTACTACGCCTCTTCAGGGGCAAAATATGAAGCCTTGGGCGCCTCAATTAACAGTGATGATGGCAACCTAAACTTCGAGAAAGGCGATACCTTCTCTGAAACCATTAAAGGTAGCACTGATTTCTTAATTCAAGGCGATAGCTTTGGTGCTTTTGCGAGAGTGCGTTATTGGTATGACTTTGTTCTTGAAGATGAGAAGTTTGCGAATGATGGTGTTAACCCGACACGTACTTTGAGTAAAGACGGTCAAGATAATGCATCCGATATAGAGCTAATGGATGCTTATGTCTTTGGTGACTTCTATTTGGGTGACATGCCTTTAAGTGTTAAAGCGGGCAAGCAAGTTGTGAGTTGGGGTGAGTCTACCTTTATTATCAACGGTATTAACGTGATTAACCCAGTTGATTTGCCAGCGTTTAGAGCGCCGGGTGCCGAAATTAAAGATGCCTTGTTGCCAGTGAATATGTTGTATTCTTCGTTAGGTTTGACTGAAAACGTCAGCTTAGAAGCGTTTGTCCAATTGGAATATGAAAAGACACGCATTGACGATTGTGGCACGTTCTTCTCAAGCGTTGACTACGTGGCAGATGGTTGTGGTCCTGTGTATGCAGCAAACCAACGCCCGCAAAATGAAAACCAACTAAGTGGTCTTGCAGTCAGTCGTGGTGGCGATATTCTTCCGCCAGATACTGATCAGTATGGTGCGGCGGTACGTTGGTATGTGCCTGAACTGAATGATACCGAATTTGGTTTTTACTACATTCAGTACCATAGCCGTTTCCCTAATGTGAGTGGTAAAGCTTCTCAAGTTGGCGCTCCTACTACGGCGGAATATCAGATTGAATATGCTGAAGACATTAAACTTTACGGTATTAGCTTCAATACAACCACCCCGGGTGGCGTGTCTTTGAGCGGTGAATATAGCTTTAAAGAAGATATGCCATTGCAGTTCAACTCACAGGATCTTCTGTTTGCTGCTATCGGCGATGCTTATTCTCCTGTATTTCAAAGAAGAGTCTCTGATTCCAATAACGATGGCTCCATTACCGATGCAGATTTTTCGAGTTTCGCAGGTCAGTCAACGCAAGGTTTTGATCGCTATAATGTGTCGCAATTACAATTCACGGGTATCTCGTTTATTGACCAAGTTTTGGGTGCAAGCCGTCTAGCGCTTGTGGGCGAAATTGGTGCGACCTATGTGCACGATCTACCAGACGTAACCGAAATCCGATATGGTCGTTATGACCAAGCTGGTTTTGGCTTGCCTTCTGTTGATGGTGATCCAACTGATGTATTTACCCCTCTTCAGTATTGCCAATCACAGACGCCTCAGGGTGTATGCGACAACGAAGGTTACACAACTGACTTGTCATGGGGCTATCGAGCGCGTGCGGCATTAACATATAATGACGTCTTCGCTGGTGTGAACTTAACGCCAACGCTCTCTTATTCTCACGATGTAGATGGTTATGCTCCGGCTCCAGGTGCGAACTTCATTGAAGGTCGTCAAACCATTGGACTTTCAGTTGCAGCCGACTACCTTAATCAATATCAAGCGAAGTTAGGTTATACAACATACTTCGGAAATACTCGTTTGAACCCGCTAAGTGATCGTGACAACGTATCTCTCAGTGTTTCTTATTCTTTCTAAGTTAATCGCTAGTCTGGACGCAACCGGATTTAACGAGGTTATATTTAATGAGACTTAAAAAATCTTTATTAGCAGTTGGTATTATGTCAGCTGCAATTGCTAGCTCCTCAGCGTTTGCAAAGGAGCTCGGTGGTGATCTAACACCAATTGGTGCAGAAAAAGCCGGCAATGCTGACGGCTCGATTCCTGCATGGACAGGTGGTTTAACGACATCTCCTGCGGGATACACAGCTGGCGGCGATTATGTTGACCCTTTTGCTGATGAAAAGCCTTTGTTCGTGATCTCAAAAGCGAATGTTGGCGAATATGCGGATAAGTTGAGTGAAGGCCAAAAGGCGATGCTCAACAATTACGACACCTATACCATCCCTGTCTATACATCTCATCGTACAGCAGCATATACGGATGATGTAGTTGAGTATGCGAAAGCGAATGCCGCAAACGCTCAACTGATTAAAGATGGTAACGCACTTTCTAATGTGCAAGGTGTTGTTCCGTTCCCAATCCCAGATAGTGCTTTAGAAATTATTTGGAACCATATTTTGCGTGCACGTGGTGGTAGTTTTGAGCGTAACTCTATTCAAGTGACTCCTACTGCCGGTGGTACTTATCAACCAGTAAAATTCTATGAAGAGTTTTCTGAACGTCATGATTTGAGAGACTTTGCTGAGAACAAAGACGATAACGTTATGTTTTACTTCAAGCAGGTTGTTACGGCGCCAGCTCGTTTAGCAGGCAACGTTTTGCTTGTGCACGAGACCATCGATCAGGTTGCTGAACCGCGTCGTGCTTGGATATATAACTCTGGTCAGCGTCGTGTTCGTCGTGCTCCTCAGGTGGCGTATGACGGTCCGGGTACAGCAGCTGATGGACTTCGTACATCTGATGGTTTTGATATGTACAACGGTGCACCAGATCGATACAACTGGGAGCTTCTAGGCAAGAAGGAAATGTACATTCCTCGCAACTCTTTCAAGCTAGATGATAAGTCCCTGACATATGCAGATATCGTTAAGCCTGGTCACCTCAATAGCGATTATGCGCGTTATGAATTAGCTCGTGTTTGGGTTGTTGAAGGTACCTTGAAAGAAGGTGAGCGTCATATCTACTCCAAGCGTACTTTTTACATAAATGAAGATACTTGGGGTATTGCTGTTGCTGATCATTATGATGGTCGTGGCGACTTATGGCGTCATGCCGAAGCGCATAGTAAGCCTTTCTATGATCGCAGCATTACGCTCACTACTATTGAGTCTGTACACGACTTATTATCTGGTCGTTACATAGCGAATGGTATGGTCAACGAGGAGCCAAGCCGCTATAACTTCGACAAGACCTTTGCAAGCAAAGACTTTACACCTGCTGCATTGCGTCGCTCAGCGCGTCGTTAACACGTAGCCAAAGATAAAAAAACCGGATCGTTTTGGCGATCCGGTTTTTTTATACGCGAATGAAAGTTATAAGCATGTCAGTTTCTTTCTTTCCTATCGGATAACTCGGCGATACTTTACTTGTCTCTTCTATGCTTGGGCTCTTTGTCTTACTTCAAGCATTCATACGTCCCGATCATTTGTCTGTAGCTGATCGTTTTAGACAGCTCTATTTGGCTCAAACCTTTGTTTCGTGACGGTGGTGCTGGGCAAGATCATTCATGTGATCTCTGCTATCTAGGGGGGCGTGAGCTCGATAAGATACATTGTTAATAGACTCACATTGTATGTATTAAAATGGGATTGATGGTTGAATTACTTGGTGCTGATATGAAAAGACCCAGCGAAGGCTAGGTCTATTTCTTAACTAATTTTTGCAAGGCCTTATCGGTTTGCTCTTAATCCTTAGTTTTCGTGCTGAGCTTTTAAGTTTGCGATATGCTGATCTTTTTCGACCCATAGCTCGTTAACCCAGGCTTGGAATTCAGCCTTAAATTCAGCATCACTGGTGTAGTCTTTACCCAGAAACTGCTTTGGAATGTCGACTTTTCGAACATCCACTACCACTGTACTGACCTTTCCACAAAACATATCCCAGATATTTTTTGGGCTATTTGGGTATAGCACTGTCACGTCTAGCATGGTGTGCATCACTTCACCCATGCTTCCTAGCACGAATGCAGCGCCACCCGCTTTGGGTTTTAATAGGTGTTCAAAAGGTGAATCTTGTTTTGCGTGCTTTTCGGGTGTCAGGCGGGTGCCTTCCATAAAGTTGAATACAGATACCGGCGTATATTTAAACTTTTCGCATGCTGCTCTTGTTACTTCTAAGTCTTTACCTGCTAACTCGGGATTCTTCTTAATCTGCGCTGGCGTTGATCGCTTCATAAATGGGAAATCGAGCGCCCACCAACATAAGCCAAGCAGTGGAACCCAAATAAGTTCTTGCTTAAGGAAGAACTTAAGCATTGGAATTTTGCGGTTAAATACTTTCTGAACGACAGGAATGTCGGCCCAAGACTGATGATTACAATTAACAAGATACCATTCGTCCTTGCTTAGCCCATCTAGCCCCGTTACATGCCAGTCCATTTTTAGGAATAAAGTGAATAGGCTGCTGTTTACTCCAATCCAAAAGGTAGCGATTTGGATCGCGATTTTTGTGCAAATTTTGCTAAGAAATGAAAGTGGCAAAATAAATTTTAGAAGTGCCACCGACATTAAGAATGGGAAACACACAATGGTATTAAGAATAATGATCAGAACGATCAATACGCCGCGAACAACTCCGGGTAAAAAACTGAACATCGGATACCTCTTCTTTTATTTTTAGCGCAGTCTAGCGATCCGAGAAATCTGAATCAACCGCTGTAAGGTGAAGAAGCTGTTATGGAATGATTTGCTCCGCTTTGTCGGCAGCCTTTTGTTTGTTTTCGTCCGTGATATGGCCTGCGAGCGCTGAGATTGCAGCAATCATGACGCCTAAATCATCGGTATAGCCTAGTACGGGTGTAAGATCAGGGATGCCATCGATAAAACTAATGAAGTAGGCCAGAGCCCCAGTGATAACGCCTTTGCACCACGTAGGTGTTTTGGGGTCGCGCATGGTGTAGTAGAGTAGCAGCGCTTTTTCGATGGTTTCGCGACCTGCAGATTTATAAGCGCGTTTCAGCTTATCCCGAAACGCTTCTTTGGTGATCGCTGGTGGTTTGCTCATGCGCTAATTGTCGAAGGTCGGACTAAGATCTTGGTCTAACTGTGCGAACACTAGTCCAAGAGCATTATCCTGTAGCCAGAGCAAATTAATTAATTTGACTGTCTTGCCTGTCGCGCCATCTTCTCTTGCCGCGAAACCTCGCAGTGTTAACGCATCCCCACCGATATTGAAGACTATTTCTACTTGGCCTTTGTCGAGTGAGCATGATGCACTGTTATAGTTGGTCGTGCTTGAAATAACTGGCATTGAAAGCGTGCCGTTGCTGCTCAGGTCATGCTCGACCGATACCGATTGCAAACCGAGAGTTGCCCTGCAGCCGCTGCCATCCTCTTCTAAACTTAAGCGCGATTCATTTACATTTGCTAGACGATGCTTATCTGCATCCATATAGAAATAATTTCCACTCAATGTGAAATCAAGAGGCGTGCTACTTAGGGTGATATCATCGTTACGAGCCTTAGTGGCGATGATAAGGCTGCGTGATGCGCTATTGTTTGATGTGTCGCGGGTTGTGAAAGCTAAGTGCTGGCCATTTTCAGTCATATGCCCAATTGCTCGGTCAGAGCCTGTTCCCAGAGTAAGCAATCCAAAAGTATCGAGAGTGCCGCTGCCGCCTTCGTAGAGATCTAGGCTCCGGCTACCGCTCAAACCTCCAGTCTGTTGCTGTGCCGCACTAAAGGCCATGTCTTTATCTCGCGCTAATTCCCACGTGCGATAAAAATCACTTGGTGAATTAGGTTGACTCTCTGATACGCTTCTTCCGATTAAACTCCACTCTTTTAATTGTGCTGTAACCTGAACTGGTTTTCGAACTGTGTCGAGCGTATTGGTATCCATTGCAATGCCAAATTCAATAACGTCATAGTCTCCTGTAATAACATCTTCACTCACTGTTTCCGGAGTTCTTAAACCATGAAGCTCCCAAGAGAAATAACGTAGTTTTTCAGCAATATCACCACGTTCAAATTCTTGAGTGGCGCTGTCCTGAGTGACGTCATAAATGCTTGCAAAGCCATAACCTGCACCGGTGAGCCAAGTAGGACTATCGCCGTAATCCACCGGCGGCTCAAAGTCTAGCTCCGTTAAAATAGTATTAGGCTCTTGTTCATTGACGCGATAGAGTTTGTAGTACACAGGGTTGTAGTCGTAACCATATAACCGACTGCCCCCAGTGTTGCGTTCGGTCACGATTTGAGCAATTGCACGGTCATTCAAAAAGAAACCCTGTGTGCTTAAATGTGTCCCGTTAACAAGCGTGCCCTCGTTTTCATCTGTTTCTAGTTCGGTTGTGAAATACCTATAACGATTCTCAGGGCGATTCGGCTCTGTAGTAGCGGTGACATTCGTTGTTTTGAAGCGAAGCGTAGACATTCGTATAGGAATGTTGGGTAGTAAGTCATCGTAACGAAAATCTAGATAGAAAGAATTATTGATTAGTTGCGGGAAGGATTGGCTATCGTCACCGCTACCTAAATCTGTACTTAATGTTAAAAGTTTGTTGTAACGCGAATCATTCTCGAGATCTTCAATAAATCCCATGCCGAAAATTAGTGAGTTGAAAGTCAAAGCGGGTCGCAGCCTCTCGTATATTTCAGTGCCATTTATTTCTGGGTTGAGCTCCGTGTCATATGACTCTCGTACAGTCCCTTTTGCGATAGGGGAGTCTTCTCGAATAATTTCACCAACCGCAGTATCAATATGAATCATTAAATCTGATTCGCCTCGCAATAATGCTAGGACTTCATCTGCTTCTTGGGATGGTTGAATTAAATCGTCGTATTCATAAATTCTTGCGGTATCAGAAATAAATGAAAGTAGACGCGATTTAGCGCGGTGTTGCGTTTCACAATCAGGATTGACGCCAGAGCACGGCCGATGTTTGTTTAATTCATCACGAGAGTTGATCTTGTCGAAGAAACGCTCAACAGCCAAGTGAGTACCAAAGCCGACGGTAATTGATTGATCTACACTTTCTACACGTCGCAATGGTGCGTAAAGTACATCGCCATTTTGATATTCAGCCCGCACCACGTGATCGATTTGGGGCTCGAAATTCGTTTCGAATTCCAGCTTACACCCGGGGGCATTTTCTTTTCCCGTCTCAGATCGCTTTACTGATGCGTATTCCGGAAAACTAGATGACACTCTAAATTCCGTCATATCAAAGTCGAGCCGAACAACAGAAATATTTCCGCACGGAATGTTATCGTCCACCAAAATAGGTGCAGTGTTCGATGAGAACCCGCGTTGATGCATTCTGGCAGTGCCTTCAACAGTAATCGCAGCAGTGACGACATCTCTTGCTGGGTCAGTAGAAGGTTTGTTGAAAGTGGAACCGCCGCCCCCGCCTGGACCAGCGATACCACACGCGTTCAGAGTGATAATTGATGAGAGAAGAAGAGCGTACCGTACAGTTTTAGATGACATACGAAGGCAACAGAATTCTGACTAAATACAAAAATTGATCATAGCACGAGGCGAAAGGTTTGCGCTTGAACTTGTCGTGTTTTTTTAATTTAGCTTTCTGTTATCTCGGACTCGTTTTGTTGTGAGGCTGAAAAGTCATCTGTACTTTCAAACCAAAACTCTAACTCATTAATTGCTTGAATGGTTTGTTGTGTTTTTAGCAATACGATGTTGGCGGGCTCTTCAGTTTTGATGGCGATTTCTGCCTGCTTTACTGCGTGTCTTAACTTTGGTGTGCCACAAAGTAAGCTCAAACCATGCAGTTTATGCACGTAATGTCCAAGTTGTTCCGTGTCGTTATTCTCCATTGCCATTTCCAAGTCCGAACGAGTGCTGGGCAATACGGCGATTAGATTATTGGTAAAGTCTTTCGCGAGTTCCGAATTGTTATTGCAGAGGTATACCGCTTCATTCCAATTGAAAGCTTGTATTTCAGCGGAAACTTTCGGTTCATCTTGCACCGGGTTTTCAATCGCGAGTTCGGGCAGATACTTTTTAATGGTCTCAGCGAGTTTTTGCTCGTTTAAAGGTTTGGTCAATAGATCTACAAAACCTTGCTCAATGAATGCATCCTTTTCATTTGGTAGGGCAAAAGCAGTCAGGGCTATGATTTGGTTGTGATCGTAATAATTACTAAGGGTTTTGATACGCTTCATGCCTTCAATGCCATCCATGTCCGGCATTTGAATATCCATCAGAATAAGTGGGTAATATTGCTTCTTACATAAATCGATTGCTTGCTCAGCACTATCGGCTAAATCAATATCAATGCCCATTTCTTTTACGAGCGCCTTAACCAGGCTCAAGTTCATTTCATTGTCATCGACGGCCAGAATCGTCGCATTATTCGCAAAATGAGGCAGAGCATATTCCTCGGCATGGTCTGAGGTAATGCCTTTGTTTAAAGCCGATACTAAACTTTGCGATAAATTCGTGTAGGTAGCGGGCTTTGTCATATGCACGCTAATCTGTCGCAGTATTTTATAGTCGTAATGTAATAGCGATGGGGTATAGGTAAGAATGTTGATGTCTAAGGCATTTACACATTTAAAAGCTTGGTAAATACATTCTTCTTCGAGTTCTTTATCGCTTAATGAAATAAGAGCGAAGCGATTAGTTTGTGTGTCGTTCTTTCCGTCTTGCTCAATTGCTGAAATCAGCTCTTTCAATGTATCGAACTGTTGGTAGGGAATGTTCAAATAATTGAGCGTATGAATGATATTTTGCTTAGAGTGATGATGCGGTTCGTATAAATAACAAGATTGATTTTCGAGCTTAGGATGCGTGGCTTTCGGATTCTGCATAACAGGATTTTCGATTGGCAGGGTAAACCAGAACGTAGACCCTTTATCTAATTCACTCTCAACACGAATCGTTCCACCCATTTCGTGCACTAAGCCTCTGCAAATACTAAGGCCTAGTCCCGTTCCGCCGAATTGACGCGCGGTTGAGGCATCCGCTTGAGAAAAAGCTGAGAAAATAGATAACTTTTCTTCATCTGATAAACCTAGACCTGTATCGCTTATCGCTATTTTTAAATTGTCGGTCTCTTCTTTTAAGCTGTCATCGAGCATCACTCGAACAATGATTTCGCCCGTCTCGGTAAATTTGATGGCGTTATTGACGAGGTTAGCGATGATTTGTTTGATGCGCAGCGAGTCGCCATCAAGCATTCCAGGAACGTCGTCATAATATAGGTAATTCAGTTCCAGACCTTTGTTATGGGCTGACGGAGCCAGCATCACGACAACGTCTTCAATCAGCTCATAAAGCGAAATGGATTCTTTTTCTAATGCGATACGGCCTGCTTCAACTTTCGAAAAATCGAGTATGTCGTTAATGGTGCTGAGCAATACTTCAGATGACTTTTGAATAGCGCGTAAATTACCCATTTGCTGCATGTTGAGAGGGCTGCGCATTAGTATTTTTGAGAACCCTATAATGCTGTTAAGCGGAGTGCGAATTTCGTGACTCATATTGGCCAAGAATTCTGTTTTTGCCTTGTTTGCTTTGATCGCTTTTTTACGCGCTAGATCGAGTTCGACGTTCTGAATTTCGATGGTTTCGAGCGTTTCTCGTAAGTCTTGCGTGTTTTGTTCAATTTCTTCACGCACATCATTTTTATAACGATAGATTTGACTGCTAATTTCAGTTAGCAATTGCTCATGATCGTGGAGATCTTCTGATTCAAGTTGAGGGAAAATGGGAGACGATGACCCTTTGTTTGCAGAGATCAGAGCCTCTTTAATACGAGCAATGACATGTCGAACTTGCTGTAGTAAATACTTCGCCATAAGGATCGATATCAAGCTAGAAAAGATAAAAATAATTACCGCAGTTTTGATGACCTTTTCTTGCTGAGCTTGCAGGCTCGTCCGATCAACTAAGGCAATCAGCCACGATTGTTGTGGTTCGCCACTAGCGCTCTGCATTGGTAGTGTTTCGATGTATACGGCTAGGTTCCCGAGGCTAATGATCTGTGTGCCTGTAATAGGGAATCTATTTGGATTAATAGGCGGAGTGCTGTCATCGCCGACGTGCGCGATAACTGCTCGTTCTTCATTAATCAAAGTGAGATGGCTGACTTCGGGCGATAATAAGAGGTTTTTTAGTTGATCTTGGTAGTAGGGGCGGTCGTATTGCTGTCGAGATGAAATTGCAATTTTTGTACTGAATATCAGCTGATATATTGAATTTTCATAGCTGCTTTGGCGGTGCTCAAGTGCCCTGTGTGCGACAAAAAATGTGATCGCTAATGACGCTGTCACCAAGCAAATGCTGGTGGTTAAAAGTATGCGTGACTTAATATTCAGAGAGTTCATGCCCACATCACTACCACGATAGTGTTGAATTATTATTTATTGCCCCGATCTTACCACGCATTGTGATTGCGTAAGGTGTATGATTGCGCATTATTTTTGGCTGTGACCCTAAGAGATAAGGATATGAGCTTTCCAACCATTGAAGACTACGTCGGTGAAACGCCTTTGGTACGACTTCAGCGTTTAGCGGGAAATACGTCCAATACGATTTTATTAAAGCTAGAAGGTAATAACCCTGCAGGATCTGTGAAAGACCGTCCCGCACTGAGCATGATTCAACGCGCTGAAGAACGCGGTGATATAAAGCCTGGCGATACCTTAATTGAAGCGACGAGTGGCAATACTGGAATCGCGCTTGCTATGGCTGCGGCAATCAAGGGTTACAAGATGATTTTGATCATGCCGGACAACGCGACAGAAGAACGAAAAGCTTCAATGTCTGCTTATGGCGCGACTTTGATTCCCGTAACCTCAGAAGAAGGCATGGAAGGCGCGCGTGACCTTGCATTAAGAATGCAAGCTGAGGGCAAAGGCTTAGTTCTCAATCAGTTTGGCAATTTAGATAACCCGCTTGCGCACTATCAAGGCACAGGGCCTGAGATCTGGCGTCAAAGTGAAGGAAAAATTACGCACTTTGTTAGTTCTATGGGAACTACGGGCACGATTATGGGCTGCTCACGTTACTTCAAAGAGCAGAATCCAGATATTCAGATTATTGGCCTACAGCCTGAAGACGAAGCATCGATCCCCGGTATTCGTCGTTGGCCAAAAGAGTACTTGCCAACTATTTTTGACGAGACACGTGTCGATCGCATTGTTGATATGGGACAGCAAGAAGCCGAAGACACAATGCGTCTGCTTGCCGAAAAGGAAGGCATCTTTTGCGGGGTCTCTTCCGGTGGCTCTGTTGCAGCGGCATTGCAACTAAATCAAGAACTTGAAAATGCGGTAATTGTCGCCATTATTTGTGACCGAGGTGACCGCTATCTCTCTTCAGGCGTGTTTGCGAAATAGACAACCTGCAATTAATTACTTAGAAGACTGAACATATTATGGCGAGAAGACGCAGAAAAAAGCTTCCTGTAGATCCAATTGAATGTGACATTACTGGAGGCTTAAGTCATGAAGGGCGCGGGATTGCCAAATTAGACGGAAAAACCCAGTTTGTTGATGCGGCATTACCAGGAGAGAAAGTCTCTGCGGTATATGTCGAAAAGCGCGGCAAATTTGATGAGTTGAAAACAGTAGAAGTACTCAGCGCATCAGAGGAGCGTGTTGAACCTCCTTGTGCGCACGCCGAGATTTGCGGCGGTTGTAGTTTGCAGCACATGGATACCGATGCTCAGATCAAGTTCAAAGAGAATACACTGCGTCAGCACTTTGAACATTTCGGAAATCTTGAACCGGAGCAATGGATTGAACCTATGACTGGTCCAACGACTGGTTATCGCGGCAAAGCACGCCTAGGTGCGCGATTTGTGGCGAAAAAAGACACGGTATTGGTTGGTTTTAGAGAGAAGCGTAATAGTTTCTTAGCCGACATTCAGCAGTGTGAAGTGCTTAACTCGATTGTTGGTCACCGATTAATGGATTTGCGAGCACTCGTGGCAAGTTTGTCGGTATACAAAGAATTGCCGCAGTTTGAGGTTGCCTTAGGTGAAGATGCGAGTGCGCTAGTCGTGCGACACATGGCGCCTTTAACCGAGGAAGATACCGTTAAGCTGATACAGTTTGGCCAAGATAATGCATTCCATATTTACTTGCAGCCTAAAGGCGTTGATACCGTGCACCGTATTTGGCCGGAGTCTGAAGTCAAAGACAAAGATCGCTTGCACTACACCTTAACGACGCCTGATGAGCAAGAAGTGAAGTTGGCGTTTCATCCTATGGACTTTACACAGGTTAATGCCGATATCAATAAGCAAATGGTGCGTCGCGCACTAGAATGGCTCGATGTTCAGAAAGATGAGCGTGTTTTAGATTTGTTCTGTGGTTTAGGAAACTTCACCGTGCCGCTCGCCACGCAAGGTAAAGAGGTTGTAGGCGTTGAAGGCGACGATGCAATGGTTGTACGTGGCAAGGAAAATGCTTTACTTAACGATCTTGATAACCTGCGCTTCTATGGTGCCAATTTACAGGCGGACTTCACGAAAGAAGAATGGGCGCATGAAGGCTTTGATAAGATTCTTATCGATCCACCGCGCTCGGGTGCTTTGGAAGTCTGTCAGTATCTCACCAAGTTTGGTGCGAAAAAGATCGTGTACGTCTCGTGTAACCCCGCAACCCTTGCACGCGACGCAGGCGTAATTGTTGAAAACGGATATCGTTTGGTGAATGCAGGTGTTATGGATATGTTCCCGCATACATCACACGTCGAGTCGATCGCGCTGTTTGTGAAAGACTAGTCGATACGAATTAATAAAAACTTATGGATGTCGCATGGTAAAAGTTCGCGAAGATTACATCGCAGATTTATCACCTGAACAAGGGATCGAGCAATGGCTCGAGAACTTACAGAGTGATACGAATCTGAATGAGATCGAGCGCGTGCGTGAAGCTTGCCATGCCGCTCTAGAGTACAGTAAAACGCCGTCGCACGAAGAACGTTACTGGAGTAATTCCAATCACGATACGTTTTTGATTGGCATAGAAATGGCGCAAATTTTGGCGGAACTCGATTTGGACGAGCACGCGATTATTGCCGCCATTCTCTATCGAGCGTTTCGAGAAGAAAAAGCCTCGCTCGAGGAAATTCGCAAAGGCTTCGGTAAAGAAGTCGCGCAGTTGATTGATGGTGTCTCGCAAATGGCTGCCATCTCTTCAACGCATCAACCTTTCAAAGGTTCAATTCTTGGTCAGAACCAAGGTCAGATCGATAACGTGCGTAAAATGCTTGTCACGATGATCGATGACGTGCGCGTTGTATTGATTAAGTTAGCCGAAAGAACTTGCGCGATTCGATCCGTGAAAGATGCAACACCAGACAAACGTCAGCGTATTGCCCGAGAAGTATTTGATATTTACGCGCCACTCGCACATCGCTTAGGCATCGGTTACATCAAGTGGGAACTGGAAGACTTAAGTTTTCGATATTTGCATGAAAGTGCCTACAAGAAGATCGCCAAATTGTTGGATGAGAAACGCATCGCGCGTGACGACTTTATTGTTGATGTGACAGCTACCATTGAGCGTGAATTAGAAAACGCGCATATCGAAGGTGATGTGGCTGGTCGAAGTAAACACATTTACAGCATTTGGCGAAAAATGCGCCGTAAGAATCTCGATTTTTCTGAGATTTATGATATTCGCGCCTTCCGTATATTGGTTCCTAAAGTCGCAGACTGTTATGCGGCACTTGGCGTCGTGCACTCGCTTTGGCGACACATCCCTTATGAATTTGATGATTACATAGCGAACCCGAAAGAAAACGGGTATCGCTCATTACACACCGCTGTGGTAGGTCCTGGCGGTAAGGTCATGGAAATTCAGATCCGTACTCAAGAGATGCATGACGAAGCCGAGTTAGGTGTCTGTGCGCATTATCGTTACAAGGGAACTGACGTTAAATCAGGGTCGACTGGCTACGAAGACAAAATTAATTGGTTGCGCCAAGTTCTAGAGTGGCAAGAAGAAGTCGGTGATGTTTCAGAAATAGCGCAGCACTTAAGCGCTGATGTCAACGCCGATCGTGTGTATGTGTTTACACCAAAGGGGCATGTCGTCGATTTGCCAAACGGTGCTACACCCGTTGATTTGGCGTATCGCGTTCATACCGATGTAGGTCATGCTTGTCGCGGTGCAAAAGTGAATGGTCGTATTGTTCCGCTTACGTACCCTTTAAGAACTGGCGAACAAGTAGAGATTCTAACCTCCAACAATCCTGCGCCAAGTCGAGACTGGTTGAACCCGAGCCTCGGGTATATTCAAACGTCTCGATCCCGTGCCAAAGTCGTTCATTGGTTTAAGCAACAAGATCGTGACCATAATATCCAAGATGGCCGCGCCATTCTCGAAGATGAATTAAAACGCCTATCTATTGGTGATCTAGCGTTTAAAGATTTAGCGCAAGAAACCAAATTTGATAATGCGGATGATATGTTTGCTGCGATTGGCGCCGGTGATTTAAAACCAACGCAAGTTGCGCATGCGGCACAACGTTTATTGGCTCCAGAAGAACAGCAACTCAAGTTGAAGTTCGAGCCCAAGCAACGTCGTCAGCAAACGAAAGCAGATGATGATATTCAGATCCGTGGTGTTGGTCGCTTGCTGACGACCATGGCAAATTGCTGTAATCCCGTGCCAGGTGACCCGATTGTTGGATACATCACTGTGGGGCGTGGTGTATCGATTCATCGACAAGACTGCATGAACATGCTGCAGCTTGAGGATCATGAACCTAATCGCGTTATAGAGGTGAGCTGGGGGACTTCTCCCGATGCCGCTTATGATGTTGCGATTGAAATTCAAGCCTTTGATCGTGAAGGTCTATTGCGTGATGTGACCACGATCCTAGCCGATGAGAAAGTGAACCTGACAGGTGTAAATACCTTCTCGAATCAACAAGAACATACCGCCACATTGATATTAAAAGCAGAAATTAAATCCTTAGATTCTTTAGGGCGCGTATTAGCAAAAATAAAGCAACTTCCGAATGTCATCGAAGCGAGACGTAAACGCAATGCCTGATTCTTCGCCGCGCTATACCATTGAAGACTTAAAGTATTTGATGGAGCGTCTGCGCGATCCAGAACGCGGTTGCCCATGGGATGTAAAACAAACATTTGAGAGCATTGTTCCCCATACTCTAGAAGAAGCCTATGAAGTGGCGGATGCCATCGAGCAGGGTGACCGCAATGAAATGCGTGATGAATTAGGTGATCTACTTTTCCAAGTCATTTTTTATGCTCGTATTGCCGAAGAAGAAGGTAGCTTCGACTTTACGGATATCACTGATGCGATCACGACTAAACTGCTGCGCCGACATCCTCACGTCTTCCCAGATAAAGAGCTGCATGCCTATCACCCAGAAGGTACTCGCTTTACCGATGACCAAATAAAAGGGCAGTGGGATGCCATCAAAGCCGAAGAACGTGCTCTGAAAGCGAAGCTTGCCGAGCAGAGTGGTAAGCAAGACAAAACCTTTAGTATTTTAGATGACATTCCAGTTGCGTTACCGGCGCTAGGGCGTGCTGAGAAACTTCAACGTCGCGCCTCGAATGTTGGTTTTGATTGGGACAACATCGATGACGTGTTCGCTAAGCTAGAGGAAGAGATCGGAGAAATTCGTGAGGTCTTAAACGAGGCAGAGGAACGAAGCTTACGTGACCCTGATATCCATGAAAAGCTGACGGATGAAGTGGGCGATTTGCTTTTTTGTGGTGTGAATTTATCAAGGTTCCTGAAAGTAAATCCTGATGAAGCCTTGCGCTCTTGCAACACCAAATTCACCTCACGATTCAATTACATCGAATCAGCTCTTTCAGAGCAAGGTAAGGCATTCGAAGACTGCACCCTAAAAGAGCTTGATCAGCTGTGGGATGAAGCGAAAAGACGTCAGACGTCGGACTCTTAATCTTTTCTTGTCGGCGGCGGTCGACAGCGTTTTAAGAC
>NZ_LWFH01000190.1:0-1026 GCF_001635725.1 Oleiphilus sp. HI0066 | reverse complement strand
ATCACCCCAGTTCGCATCAGGAAGAGTGATAACGCCGTGTGTAATTAACTTACCCCAGCCCCAAGAATCCATATCGTACAAGTACGCGACGATCTGAGCTTTATTGTAGTGGGGTTGTACGCGAAGGTTCACGCTTGGCGTGCCGCGAATTTCCATTTTTGCATCAAGACGGTCGCTTTCCCAGTAAATCGCACGGAATTCGCTCTCAGCTTTGATGTTAGCAATAACAGGGATGTCTACCTGCTCAAGAAGGTCGCCTAGAATTGGTACGCCAGTTGAGAAGGTTGTCCCGAACCAGCCGTTAATGGTGTCGTCAGTTTCCATGTTGAACCATGACCAGTATTGGTAGGTTTCCATGTCGCCAGTGTCGAAGGTAGAGCGTGGGTGCAAGTAATAGGTTTGCTCAGTCGCTTCTGGAATTGGGTAGGTGTCAAATAGATCGAATTTGTCTTCAAAACGAACCTTCATGTTCACTGTTTTTGCTGACGATAAAGCGTTAGTTTCGCCTTTCAAATGAATGTCGAACCAGTCGTATACGTTTTCCCAAATAACGTTTTCACCCAAGCCAACAAGTGATGAAAGTAATTCAGCAGTTGCGTGTGTACCTGGCAGCAAGTCAACGTACTTAGGTGTAGTAAATTGACTAAACATGTCCATCAGAGTGTTAGGCATAAATAGGTTATCACCATAAGCTTTTGCAAGGTAAACCGCAGTGCCATTTTCATTCAATTGATCAACGTAATTGATCGGTGAACGGATACTTGCCCATTCTACAACGTCTGGAATCGCATCTAGGTTCTGATTTTTTACATTGTTCCAGTGTTGGTCAATGATTGGGTCTGGGTTGCCTGTTAAGCCGCCTGCTAGATTAAGTAGCTCACCCCAAACTTGGCGTGGCGATTGGTCGCCGTACAAAGCATGAACTAGATCGCCCCATGAACTCATTGCTGCAATGGCTTTTACGCGAGGGTCTTGCGCTGCACCTAGTAAGCTGATGCCTGAGCCGTAAGAAATACCCGCTGTTGC
>NZ_LWFH01000189.1:0-676 GCF_001635725.1 Oleiphilus sp. HI0066 | reverse complement strand
TGTGGGGTTATGATTGAAGATGTGAATGTTAAAAGTAAGCCAAACAGCAACCTAGGTCCTTCGGTAACACGTTTATGTCTATTGGTAACACTGTCTCATGCGCAGCAGCGCAAGACCTAGTCGATATATGTCTTGAGTTAGACATTTTATCGACGAAAACACTGAGTGAGCTGGGATGGGATAGGTCATGGAGCAATAGCCCTGACTCGCGCCTACCAGAATCGGTTCTGATCTCTTTATGGCAAGAGATCGACAAGCACGATAAAGGACGAGGCCTTGGTTTACGCATTGGACAAACAATTAATCCAAACGCCAAGGGATTATTAGCAAGTTGGGTTAGTCAATGTAGTAATTTAGGCGAGGCATTAGAAGTATTTACAAACAATCTTGTGCTCATGAATGCCTCGGAGAACATCACCGTGCACAGGCAAGATAGCCTTGTTAGTTTGACCTTTAATATCGGAAGTAAACAACAATATCCTACCATCGCGATCGAACGCAGTATGAGCGCCGTGATGGCGTGGGCATATTCACTGACGGGTAATGAACTTACGATAGAAAAAGCCGAATTCAGTTTTCCAGAGCCTGATTACGCTCATCAATTTAAACAGATTTTTGGTCACTCAATTCGATTTAACGCTTCATCAAATAGAATCTCGATCAAAGCGCAAGCACT
>NZ_LWFH01000188.1:0-567 GCF_001635725.1 Oleiphilus sp. HI0066 | reverse complement strand
GAGCATTACATAGAACGCTGGAATCAGCATGGTGGCAAACACAGCGTTCGCGATCATTCCACCCATGACTACATAGCCAATCGAGTGACGACTCTCTGCGCCTGCACCCGACGCGATTGCTAGAGGAATAACTCCCATCGTAAACGCAA
This sequence comes from Oleiphilus sp. HI0066, assembly GCF_001635725.1. Classification (NCBI taxonomy): domain Bacteria; kingdom Pseudomonadati; phylum Pseudomonadota; class Gammaproteobacteria; order Oceanospirillales; family Oleiphilaceae; genus Oleiphilus; species Oleiphilus sp. HI0066. The sequence goes on along the minus strand of NZ_LWFH01000188.1, from coordinate 418 downwards.
GTGCGGTCATGACCACTGCACGAAAACGCAACAATGCTCCTTCTGTAGCGGCTTTGAGAATCGATAGCTTTTCGTCATCACGTTTAAATTTCTCAAACTCGACAATCAAGATCGCGTTTTTCACAGAGAACCCGATTAATAACACCATGCCCACCTGACCATATAAGTCAAAAGGTTGCCCAGTAATCAACAAGGCTATGAACCCACCAAGAATAGCAATTGGCGCAGCTAACATAACTGAGATTGGAATCGCCCAACTCTCATACTGTGCGACAAGAAACAGATAAACAAAGATCAAAGCCATACCAAACAAAATTGGCGCAAGACCTCCGGCCATGATTTGTTGCAATGCAGAGCCTGTCCACTGTCCCTCATAACCATTCGGCAAAGCGGACGAAGCCAAGCTCTCAGCTGCTCG
>NZ_LWFH01000187.1:0-894 GCF_001635725.1 Oleiphilus sp. HI0066 | reverse complement strand
TCGAAATCGTGAAGAGATTTCAGCACGCACGGGTTGCTCGATTGAAATTATTCAGATTGCTTCGCGCACGAAGAAAGACAATTGTGATTTGACAGGTATCGACTTTACAACGGATTTGAACGCTGTTGTAACAAACCCCGAAGTAGATGTTGTGCTTGAGTTGATTGGCGGCTACAGCCCTGCAAAAGAGTTAGTAGAGACGGCTCTTCAGGCAGGTAAGCACGTTGTAACGGCTAACAAGGCTTTGATTGCAGAGCACGGCAATGAACTATTTGCTTTGGCTAATTCTGCGGGAGTTAGTCTTTGTTACGAAGCGAGCGTTGCAGGTGGTATCCCGATTATTAAATCGGTACGCGAAGGCTTGGCGGCCAATGATATTTCAAGTGTTGCAGGTATTATCAACGGTACCGGTAATTTTATTCTTACTGAAATGCGCGATAAAGGTCGAGACTTCGAGGACGTTTTGAAAGAGGCTCAGGCTCTTGGATATGCTGAAGCAGATCCAACGTTCGATGTCGAAGGAATTGACGCGGCTCATAAGCTTGTTCTTCTGGCATCAGCGGCTTTTGGTATCACTCTTCAATTTAAAAAAGCGTTTACCGAGGGGATTAGTAAGGTTTCTACAGATGACGTTAATTATGCTGAGGAACTTGGTTATACGATCAAACACCTTGGGATCGCTAAGAAACGCGGAGATGGCGTCGAACTTCGCGTTCACCCGACGTTAATTTCTAAGTCTGCGTTGATATCAAAGGTCGACGGCGTAATGAATGCTGTAGTTGTTACGGGTGATGCAGTTGGTGACACACTTTACTATGGGGCAGGGGCTGGATCAGAAGCAACAGCTTCAGCAGTGATAGCTGATGTAGTAGATGTGGCGCGTGCTTTAGTTGC
>NZ_LWFH01000186.1:0-1101 GCF_001635725.1 Oleiphilus sp. HI0066 | reverse complement strand
CAGTTTTATAGAGAGTGAGGCCTTCGCGCAGGCTTGGCAAAAGCTTGAACAGTGGGCGGAAAATAAAGGCTATAACGAGGTTGAGCGCTTTAGCGATGCCGGCGGTGTGATGAGCGCGATTGCTGTTCTGCAGACTCCATCATCGACCTATTTTAAACCGCCGCGTGTCAAAACTGGTGGTGGCAGCGCATGGGACTTCGCCGCGACTGCCTGCATCTTCAGTGAGCTGGGCGCTTACGCCAAAGACTTTTCTGGTAAAGACTTTTTCTTCAATCCTCCCGGTAGTACCTACATGCATCATTGCGGCGTCATGTTCGCATCGAATGAACAGATAGCAGAGTTGGCTGATTATTTAGGGAATGAACCGTATTAGCGGAGTAGTGGAGAACAAATCATGATGCAAGATTTTATTCTCGTTTAGCTTCCCTTAGTTAAGTCATCATGAGGAATATGGTCGATAGGCGTGTTGCCTATCGACTGATCAATTTGAAGAGCTACGGACATACTGACAACTTAATTAAAGAACCGGTTCTGCGATGGCTGCTTCACTATCCGCCGAAGCCTGTGTTGTCTTCGTTGCTGGTGACAAAATAATATCAGCCGCTTTTTCTGCAATTGCGATTACAGGAGCGTTGGTATTGCCGCTGGTGACGGTTGGCATGATTGACGCGTCAATGACGCGCAGGTTCTTAATACCGTGAACACGCAATTCACTATCTACCACGGCCATCGGGTCATGACCCATCTTGCAGGTTCCTGATGGGTGATACACCAAGCCTAAACGGTCCTTACATTTTTGCAGGAGCGCTTCATCTGATGTGACGTCTGCTCCGGGGTGAATCTCTTCACCTCTGTGCTCATCAAAAGCTTTGGCTTTGAGAATGTTGCGCGCTACTTTTATCCCGTTGACCAAGGTCTTAATGTCTTTCTCTTGGGTTAGGAAGTTGAAATCGATTTTGATTGGCATTCGCGGATCAGCAGATCGCAAACTGACAGTGCCGCGACTTTCCGGACGTAAAACACAGACATGCAAGGTATATCCATGCTGGCTGAGTAAGCGTAAGTCACGCCCGCAATCATCAAACAATAAAGGCACAAAGT
>NZ_LWFH01000185.1:0-1035 GCF_001635725.1 Oleiphilus sp. HI0066 | reverse complement strand
GTTCGACTGGGTTTGAATGGTTACTTGCCTCATCAATTGGTTGACGTAGATCTTCGTGTATTAAAGTGTCAGATAGAGGCTTCAGAACAGCTATCAGGCACGGAGATTTATTATGATCCTGCCGTTCATCTTATATGGAATACCGATCGATCTGATTTGCCGCATCCTAACTTTCTTAGCTTTGAATTAGTGGTTGATGATGAGGTGTTGCTAGAACAGTCATATGCATCAATTGGCGGGGGCTTTATTGTTGTTGAACAAGAGCTTGATCAGCATGTGTTGAGCTTAAGTCAGGTCGATATCTCTTTCCCATTTTGCAACGCGCAAGAAATGCTAAGCATGAGTGGAGATTCGGCTTTAAGCATTGCTGAGATGAAACTGAAAAATGAACTGTGCTTTCAAGAAGAGACGACGTTTTCAGAACATGTTTTAACAACATGGCGGGCAATGCAGAGCTGTGTTGAAAAGGGACTACAAGCAGAAGGTGAGCTTCCCGGAGTTTTAAGAGTACAACGACGAGCCGCGACACTTTTTCAAAAACTCGTGAAAAGCCCTGTAAATATAGAGTGTCATGAATGGCTGAGTGTTTACGCGATTGCCGTCAATGAACAAAATGCGGCAGGAGAGTTGATCGTGACAGCGCCGACGAATGGTGCGGCGGGCGTTGTGCCAGCGGTGTTGTATTACATGGATAATCACTATTTTGAGCATGGCTTGAGTGATGCTCAGATCCTGACATTCTTTTTGAGTGCGGCAGCGATTGGCGGATTGATCAAACATAATAGTTCTATCTCTGGTGCAGAGGTTGGCTGCCAAGGTGAGGTGGGAGCTGCATCGGCAATGGCTGCTGCAGGAGCTTGTGCTCTAAAGGGTGGAACGCCTGAGCAAGTAGAGCATGCGGCAGAAATCGCTTTAGAGCACCATTTGGGGATGACGTGCGATCCGATTCAAGGCTTGGTGCAAGTGCCTTGCATAGAAAGAAATGCTTTTGGAGCGGTGAAAGCATGGCTCGCATCAGATCTCGCTCGCAATGCT
>NZ_LWFH01000184.1:0-793 GCF_001635725.1 Oleiphilus sp. HI0066 | reverse complement strand
AATTGAGCGTGAAACGCTTTCCACGCGTGAACGGATGTCTCTTGTATTGCAACAACTTAATGATGCTAGCTACGTACCATTCGAGCGATTTTTCACTCTCGAAGAAGGTCGGCAAGGTGTTGTGGTTACGTTTTTGGCGATTATGGAATTGATCAAAGAGCAATTAGTAGAGTTCGTGCAAGCAGAAGCCTTTGGCGCTATTCACGTGAAAGCAAAGTTGCTTCCGCAATAATTCAAACCTAAATGAAACCCTCGGTTGCGTTTTCTTAGTCAAAACGGCGACAATCTAGTTATTCCCAATTAGATAAACAAAAAAACAAGATCATGTCTGACATTGAAATAACGGAAGTCAATCAAGCTGGCTCAGTGCGTTCAACAAGTAATTCATTCGATTTAACGCAGTTGAAGCGCATTGTTGAAGCAACGTTAATGGCATCGGACAAGCCCATGAGCGTTGATAAGCTCCATGCAATGTTTGAATTGCATGAACAGCCGCAGAAATCAGACATTCGTTTGGTCTTGGAAGAACTTCAGAATGATTATTTATCTCGTGGTATTCAGCTAAGCAAGGTCGCGAGTGGGTATCGTTTCCAGACCGCGAAAGATTTATCTATGTGGGTAGGGCGTTTATGGGAAGAGCGACCGCAAAAGTATTCACGTGCTTTACTCGAGACTCTGTCGCTGATTGCATATCGACAACCTATTACCAGAGGTGAAATCGAAGATGTTCGTGGTGTGGCTGTTAGCTCGCACATAATGAAGACCTTATTAGAAAGACAATGGATAAAGGTCG
>NZ_LWFH01000183.1:0-1411 GCF_001635725.1 Oleiphilus sp. HI0066 | reverse complement strand
GGCCTTAATGGGTGAAAACGGCGCAGGAAAAAGCACAATGATGAAAGTGCTAACTGGCATCTACCGCTCTGACGGTGGGAGCGTTCATTATCAAGGCGAAACGGTTTCTTTCTCTGGTCCACGTGAATCGCAAGAAGTGGGGATCAGTATTATCCATCAAGAATTGAATCTCGTTCCCGAGCTAACCATCGCCGAAAACATATTCTTAGGACGCGAACCGACCAATGCCTTTGGCAAAATTCAATGGAAGAAAATGTTTGAACATGCCGATCAGCTCTTGGCGCGTTTAAATGTTCCATACAGTTCCAAAGCCTTGCTAGGCACCTTGCGTTTTGGCGAACAGCAAATGGTCGAAATCGCCAAAGCGCTCTCGTTTGAGTCCAAGGTGATCATCATGGATGAACCGACGGATGCTCTTACCGATAAAGAAACCAAATCTCTTTTCAAAGTCATTGATGAATTACGCGCGCAGCAATGCGGCATTGTGTATATCTCGCACAGGATTAAAGAGATCTTTGAAATGTGCGACGACATTACGGTGCTAAGAGATGGCAAGTTTATTCGGGAACTTTTGGTGGTACAGACCAATGAAGATGAATTGATCGAACTAATGGTCGGCCGTAAGTTGGAAGAACAATATCCAAGGATTCCTGTACAGCACGATGGTGTTTGTCTTGAAGTTTCTGGTTTGAGCGGCGCTTATATCAAAGATATAAGTTTTCAGTTAAGAAAAGGCGAAATTTTAGGTGTGTCTGGTCTAATGGGCGCTGGGCGAACTGAATTAATGAAAACCATTTATGGTGCTGAATCTAAAAACGCTGGTGAAATGAAGCTCAATGGCAAAGTGGTCGAACCAAAGAGTCCGCAGCAAGCACTTGAGGCAGGAATTGCTTACATTTCTGAAGATCGAAAAGCAGACGGTTTAGTGTTGTGCCTATCGGTGAAAGAAAACATGACCTTGTCTTCTTTAAAAGACTTAACCAAAACAGGACGCATCGAAACGGCACAAGAACGTGCGCAAGTGGATGAGTTTATCAAAGCCTTCAATGTGAAAACGCCAAGCCAGTCGCAGATGATTGGTAATCTCTCTGGCGGAAACCAACAGAAAGTATCGATTGCAAAAGGCCTTATGACATCACCCGATGTGCTTATCCTGGATGAGCCGACACGTGGCGTAGATGTGGGCGCGAAGAAAGAGATTTATCAACTCATTAACCAGTTTAAAGAGCAGGGTATGAGCATCATCTTGGTGTCGTCCGAAATGCAAGAAGTACTAGGTATGAGTGATCGAATTTTGGTAATGCATGAAGGCAAACTGACTGGTGAGTTCAAGGCTGAAGAGGCTGATCAAGAGTTACTTTTGGCATGTGCGGTGGGTCAAACTCAACAGCAAGCGACAACAGCGGAAGTG
>NZ_LWFH01000182.1:0-873 GCF_001635725.1 Oleiphilus sp. HI0066 | reverse complement strand
GGAAATGCAGATTCTGCAGAACCACCTACTCTTGCCGCAATGGTATAGCGCTGTTCAGTCGGAACAAAGTCATTCATCAAGGTCGAAGGATCATTCAAGGTCGTCAACACATTCACATCTGCCAAAGCACTTTGTGCAGAACTTTGAATAACAGGAGTAAACACCGTACTCGCACCTTCCGCCGCACTCATCGCACCGACTGAAGAAAGATTAATGCTTTCCAGCCCAAACAAAACAACATCATCTTGCGATAGTGCATTAGGACCAAGGCTCAAAAGCCCTAAATGTCGAGCTGGCTGGCCACCTTGCCCTAGCGACACGACCATTGAGTTTTCGAAATCAGTGATAAATTGTGATTCATCAAATGCAACGCCCCATGACTCGAACAAGGCTGAAATATTGGAGCTCTGAACAGTGGCCATTCCGTTCATCATCGCCATTGTTTCAATGTAAGGGTCAACAAAAACCATCACCTTACCACCAGACAAAGCATATTGATCAATCGCTAGCTGCAAGCGTTGGGATAAATCTTGGGGAGCGATAAGCAGCAGCATATCAACATCTTCGATCGCTTCGGCATCATCCTCAATCCACTCCAGATCGAAATTATCATTGATGAACTGCAATGCAGCCCACTCAGGCGTTTGTTGACGGGACATTACATCAAACCCACCACGAATATCAGCCCCCGAATAAATGCCGATCTTGGGTAAAGTTTCGCGTGATAAAGCGGAAATTAGACGCGTTAGGTCGTACTCAAGGAATGCCTCTTTATCAGGTTGGATAAACGGAACCACTTCTTCTCGACCCGCGGCGTTTTTAGCGACTAAGCCAAAGTAAATTTCATCGCCACGTGCGCCACCCGGAACGCTT
>NZ_LWFH01000181.1:0-953 GCF_001635725.1 Oleiphilus sp. HI0066 | reverse complement strand
ATGCTGTCATATCACTGGAGCAACGACCATGTGGCTAAGTCTACTGAGCATCTTTATTTTTATTGTTTTGTGCTCGATCTTTATTATCGCAACACTTTCATGGAAAGAAGCGAAGTCCGCTTACACCGAGCTGCGTCAGGATCACGCAGAACTTGAAGCCGACGAGCAACAAGCACTCATACAAATCGTGGCATTTTCTAAGCTTTGGTTTCGCAAACAATTCAATTTTATCGATCGCGAACTCATCAATATGTCGCCAAGTTTATTGCGCACAGGACTCATCGCTGTGCGTGAGGAATACGGAGAAGACGAATTGCAAAAAACCCTTCAATGGCAGCTAAAATCAGCCATTCAAGCTCGAAAGCAGCATATCAATAAGTTGGAACTTCTTAATACAAACTTACTAACTATTGCTATATTTGTAGCAGTCATGACGCTCATCGGACAGCTTCAATTCATGTCTCTACAAGGAGCTGAATTAGCTCTTGCGCCGCTAACAACATTAGCGTTCGCTTTGTGTGTACAGGGCTTTGTTTGCAAACCTTTGATTGAACGCTTGTATCGTCAAATGGAAATACATCATGACGCCTTAAATATTCACGCTGAAGGCATCATGATGATTAGCCAAGGCCAAACGCCGGCACAAATTCGATCCGTGCTTGAAGCCATGACAAACGGGCTCGATCACATCAAAGGGCCTGTCAAGCCGGCAAACAAAGTAGCTAAAAAGCCTTCAAGCTTTATTTTCCCAACACGTAAAGCTTCCTAAAAAATAACATGAGCATCGCGATCGATTCAGCACGTTTCAGCTTTCATGCTAGAACTAAAACCAGCGACAACAGCATCATAAACCTTGCAGCGCTATCGTTAGTTGTCTGCTTGATCATCTACCTGAGCTCAATCAAATCAAGCTTGGTAAATGAAGATGCCACGCATGCTGCTCCAACCGTAAG
>NZ_LWFH01000180.1:0-3908 GCF_001635725.1 Oleiphilus sp. HI0066 | reverse complement strand
GCTCGTCATCTCAAAACGTGCTGGCTCTTGCGCATCAGGAATTATCAATGAGGATTCAAAGGCGGTACGACCGCTTACGCCATAAAAAGGAACATTACTAGACCGCTTGTTCTCATCCGTGAATAGCTTACTGGGATTTAACTGCCCAGATAATTTCAACTCTGTTGCCGCTATATCCGAACGATTCTCTATATTTAAAAATGCAGCCTCGCCCATAAACTGCATCGATAACATATCGGCATTAATACCTGCTTGAGAATCCACCTTCAACTTACCCACGATGTTTTCCGCAAATAAGTGGCTATCTCGATGACTCGCTTTCAAACCTCGTGCATATACGTCAATGCTGTAATCGGTCTGCAGTTCATCCTGAAAAACTAAATTCAGCCCTAGATGCGCCTCCGCAGGCCCCTCAAAGCTAAGTAAATCTGAAACACCTCGGGTTGCATCAGCAATGGGAGACTCTGAAAGCCAATAATCATAATCCGCGCCATCAAGGGATAATTCAGCATCAACCTGTAAACGAGAGTCGGGCTCTTCTTCGCTTACCTCCGGCATAACGGCAGAGAGATTACGAACAGAAACACCGTTTATCTGCGCACTTTCAGCTTCTACGATCAGCCTGTCGTTGTGTAAATTCAGAGTTAAATCGAGATCAGTCAGTGACGGCCATAACTCGTCAAATTTTAGCTCGGCTGGCTTCGCTCTGAGCGCCAAGGTTGAACTAAAGCTATTATTGGGGCTGTCAGATTCGATACTTCCATACCCAATAAAACGCCCATCTTCTACAATGCCGCTTTTAAGCGACTCTGCGAGCCACTGATGTAAGGTCGAATCAACAGCATAATACGGTACAAAATCAATCACATTCGATAACTCAACATTTGTCATACCGAGCATCAAACCTAGGTAATCCTCTTGCGAATCGTCATTAAGTCGGAGAACAAAATCGCCAGTCACTTCTGCATCATCGAACAATTTCAACGACAGGCCTTGCGACTCGACCACATAGTCATCGCCATCTTGATACCATTGAACCCGGCCTGACGCGCTATAACTATCAAAGCTCTTTAAATACAAATCAGGGAAAAATAAGCCGAACTTTTCACTATAAAAATCGACGTAACCTAGGTTCTCATTAACTTCAATAAAACCGTCGATGTTCGTTGCACCAGGAGTACCCCTAAATGGCTTCAAAGATACTTTGTGTAGCTCTGATTTAAACGAAAAATCATCGCTTTCTGAATCCAAAGCAATATGCATGTTTTTAAGTAGACCACTAGGATCACTAACCCTAAGTCGCTCACTTAGATCGCTATCTAATAGATCGACCGATCGCAATAATTCGCCGGTACAATCTAGGTCTATTTGACTGACCGAGACATTCAGTCCAGCTTCGGAGGATTCAAGTACAGCTCCAGGAATTGAACATCGCTGCCCATTCCATTGATAGACAAGATTATCCAGGGCAACCCGATGCCCGTTTTCATTGCCTTGCCAAGAGAAACGCGCGGATGAATTCACTATCGGCAATAAAGTTTTTTGATCGGCACTCCAATTCAGACGATGTAATTGAACATCGGCATAAAGCCCTTCAACCTTTAGACCAGCTAGATCAAGCCATACGCGACCGCTCACATCCAAGTCGTTAATTACTAAACCTTTCCAAGAATAAGCCTCAAGAAAACGATCAAGAAAGTCAGCAGATCGCGCCTCAATATAGAGTTTTCCGGCAGTCGATGAACTAGATTCAAAATCAGCGCTGTTATAAACAAATCGCGCTAAGGGCTGCAATCCATTTGGACGAATGACGTTACCTTGCGCGAATATTTGTCCATCAATATACGTCAAACTTGAGGATGGAAGATGCCATACACGCTCATCTTTGCCATGCACTGTCACGCGCACGTATGCATCAACAAGCTTTAGGTTTGCGCCATCTAAAATATCTTCAATCGCAAACTGAGACGTACTGTCATCGTCTATTTGCAAATTAAATAAATCGACCCCGGCAAGCGACCACCCTCCTTGACTATCCTGATGCAGAGCAAGGTTCGTTTGGTCTAACTTAATAGATTTGATTCGCGGCGCTTGATTGAGCAGAGTATCCAAGAACGCGAACTTAATCTGTGCCGTTTTTATATGTGCGTTGGGTGCACCATTGACTGATATGCCGCGAATCTCAAGAATTGGATCAAAGCCACTCCACTTTGCCCCAAGTTGATCGATCACAACAGGCAGTTCCAGCTCAGAACTTAGGTAGCTTTGCAAAGAAAGGCGATAATCTGGAAGCTGTGAGAGGACTAAACGCCCTGCTACAACATAGACGAGGACCGCTATTAATGCGGTATACGCAAGCAGTTTCGCTTTGAATTTAAGCAGTTTGTAGGTTCGATTCAAAGCGAAAAACCTATGCGTTTATCTTAAGGGAGTGACGCTAGAGTAAAACAACGTCGTACTGGCCCTGATTGTACATTAGTTCAACCTGAAACTTTATCTGCTTGCCGATGAAAGTTTCTAAATCTGCGACATTATCAGACTCTTCATCCAACAGGCGATCAATGACACTTTGAGATGCCATCACCATGATCGATTGCGCATCGTACGCGCGACTAACTCGCAAGATTTCTCGCAAGATTTCATAACAGACGGTTTCAGCTGTTTTAAGTGAACCGGTGCCATCACAAACAGGGCAAGGCTCGCACAAAGTTTGCCCTAAGCTTTCTGTTGTTCGCTTACGCGTCATTTCCACTAAACCAAGTTCTGACACACAACTAATCGTGGTTCTAGCGTGATCGCGCTCGAGCATTTTCTCTAGCATACGCAAGACTTGACGCTGATGCTCTTCGTCTTCCATATCAATAAAGTCGAGGATAATAATCCCACCAAGATTACGCAAACGAAGCTGTCTTCCTATCGTTCGAGCCGCTTCGAGGTTGGTTTTAAAGATAGTTTCTTCGAGGTTTCTGTGGCCAACAAAAGCACCAGTATTAACGTCTATTGTGCTCATAGCCTCGGTTTGATCGATTATCAGGTAGCCACCAGACTTCAGCTGAACCTTCCTACCCAAGGCTTTTTGAATTTCGTCTTCAATGCTATACAGATCGAAAATCGGACGCTCACCTGGGTAATATTCCAATCGCGAACTGACATCAATCAAAAAGTTCTCTGAAAATTCTTTTACCTTCACAAAGCTTTCTTTGGAATCGATGCGAATTTTCTCTGTCTGCGGTTTTACCAAATCTCTTATAGCCCGCACATGAAGCGGTAATTCTTGGTATATCACCTCACCTACAGCACAATTTTTAATGCGCTGCTCTAGCTTGCTCCAGAGCCGAATGAGAAATCGAATATCCGCTTCAAATTCATCCTCGCCAGCGCCTTCTGCCGCTGTTCGAATAATAAATCCAGACCCGTTTTCATCTTTCGATTCGCTATCACCGGCTTCTGTATCAACAGCATCATTATTTTGCTCAGTCGCTGACTTCGGCTCAGCAGCACGCTCAGCAAAAAAAGCTTCACTTTTCGTGGCTTTCGTCACTAAGGAACGCAAACGATCACGCTCTGACTCTTCTTCAATACGTTGAGAGATACCAATGTGTTGGACGCTAGGCATGTACACAAGATAGCGACTCGCTACAGATAACTGAGTGGTTAATCTCGCACCCTTAGTGCCTATAGGATCTTTAGTGACTTGAACAACAAGAGGCTGACCCTCACGAAGCAAATGCGCAATATCAGGTTGCGCAGTATCTTTCTCTGCGGGCCCGACGATGTCAGAGACATGAATAAAAGCCGCACGCTCAAGACCGATATCTACAAAAGCTGCCTCCATTCCTGGCAATACGCGTACAACCTTGCCTTTATAGATATTACCGACAATCCCTAATCGACTGGATCGCTCGATA
>NZ_LWFH01000179.1:0-594 GCF_001635725.1 Oleiphilus sp. HI0066 | reverse complement strand
CTAACGTGAGCTTTGATTCGGACGCCTACCACTTAGGCTTGTATGGTGGATACCGTTTGAATGATCGTTGGGATCTGATCTGGGGGTTTGGGTCATGCTTGGTTGACCACCGAATCATCACGTAGCACCACCCTTGGCTCGATCAGTGAAACGGCTGAAGCCGGGTACGATTCTCAGTTAAATTACCTTGGTTTGCGTGCCCGTTACGATACAAGTTGGCTTGAGCAAGTCGATAGCAGCACATACATTGGCTTGGCGTATTTGCGCGCTGATCAGGACGAATTCTCCGAAACGAATGCACCAAACCTTGGAATGACCATTGATCGAGCGATTGTTAGTTCAGGGATTATTAGTCTTGGTATGGAGGCATCTCGAGCACTGAATGAGTTTGACTCAACCCATATGCGTACGGAACTTCGTTATGACTATGATGTGCAGGCTGATAGCAATAGCGAACATGATATTAGCGCTTCGTTTAATTTTGATCCCAGCAATACCTAGAGTTTTGTTGGACAAAATCGGGGCCCGCACTCGCTCACTTTTGCGCTAGGTGTTGATCATGAGTTTCAAGAAGATTGGTTATTAAGCCTTGCT
>NZ_LWFH01000178.1:0-977 GCF_001635725.1 Oleiphilus sp. HI0066 | reverse complement strand
TTTCGATTTTTGCTGAAAACCAGTCTGGGAAACTAGCCTTAATATCATCATCTGAGATTTCAGGTTTTGGGTCGCGAGAAATGCTTCGTAAAACCGCATTGATCAAACCGCGCGTTTTCAAGAGCTTCAGTTCTTTGGCTGCTTCGACTGTTTCATGTATGGCTGCGTGGTCTGGAATGCGAGTAAACAATAACTGATACGCGCCTATTACTAGCAGCGTGCGAGTTTCTTCATCTCTTCTCGACAAAGGGCGTTGTAAATAGGTGTTCACAAGATCATCAAGATAAAAAAACCAACGGCAACTGCCAAACACGAGCTCTTGAAGTAATGCTCTATCAACCGGCCGCGCCTCGCGGGAGACTTTTGGCAAAGCGGTATTCAGAGAGCGTTTTTGAATACGCACCTCATCGATTGCTTTGGCTGCAAGAAAACGCACGTTCATATAAAAGTATCCGGGCGAGTTAGTTGAGAGTCGTTCCAACTTCTAAAATGGCTTTGCCGCCATTAAAAAAGTCAGCAGCTGAAACAGCTTTGCTACCAGCTAACTGTAGTTGAGTGATTAGAAGTGCTCCATTGCCGCATTGCACGAGCACGCCATTTTTTGACTTCTCAACGATCTCGCCAACAGGCGCGTTTGACTGAGAGTCCAAAGCTTTTGCGCTTAACACACGAATACGTTGGCCGTCTTGTTCTGCGTAGGAGACAGGCCAAGGGTTGAATGCACGTACACTTCTCTCGATTTCTAAAGAGGATAAGGACCAGTCAATATGAGCTTCGGCCTTACTTAATTTATGTGCATAGTTAGCTAGCGCGTCATCTTGCTTTTCTGGAATGAGATCTTCTGGTTCGTTTAGATAGCGTAAAATAGACTTCGCACCCATCGCCGCAAGTTCATCATGAAGCTCTCCACCGGTGACAGTGTCAGAGATATCGCAGCGCTCTTTGAGCAACATATCGCCGGTATCTAAACCTACATC
>NZ_LWFH01000177.1:0-1546 GCF_001635725.1 Oleiphilus sp. HI0066 | reverse complement strand
CAAAATCCCCAGCATTCGGCCAATAGTTAAAATTTGCATTAGAAGATCTCGATCACTCTAGAAAAACGTTAGGCCGACCTGGAAGAGTTTCTCAACTTCCCTGATCCTTCCTTTATCGATCAAGAACAAGATGACGTGGTCATCAGGTTCGATACGGATATGGTCATGCGCGATCAATACTTCTTTTTTACGCACAATCGCTCCGATCGTTGTGCCAGGCGGCAGATTGATTTCATCGAGTCGTTTCCCGACTACTTTCGAAGAGCGATGGTCTCCATGCGCAATCGCTTCGATTGCCTCTGCTGCACCGCGACGCAGAGAGTGAACATTGACTACGTCTCCACGACGAATGTGCGTTAACAGACTGCCAATCGTTGTTTGTTGTGGGGATACAGCAATGTCGATTTCTCCACCTTGAATCAGATCCACATAGTTTGGATTGCTGATTAGCGTAATGACTTTGCGTGCACCAATTCGTTTTGCCAGCATCGATGCCATGATATTCGCTTCGTCATCGTTAGTGACTGCGATAAACACGTCTGTATTCTCGATGTTCTCATCGATAAGCATGTCTTTGTCGGCGCAGTTCCCATTTAGTACAGTGGAACGTTCTAGATGTTCGGAGAGTGATTTACAACGCGAGGCCGACGATTCGATGATTTTCACGCGGTAGCGGCGCTCTAATTTTTCTGCCAAGCGCTGACCAATATTGCCACCCCCTGCAATCATCACGCGTTTGTAGCTTTTTTCTAAAGGTTGGAGCTCACTCATTACCGCTCGAATATGATCACGTGCAGCAATGAAAAACACTTCGTCTCCTTCATTGATAACGGTGTTACCGCTTGGGATGATTGGTTTTCCATCTCTAAATATGGCCGCAACTCGCGTGTCGATATTAGGCATATGCTGCCGAATTGCCGCAAGTTCATGACCGATCAATGGGCCACCTTCACAGGCACGAATAGCAACCAGACTAACTTCGCCTTCAGCAAAATCTAGCGCTTGAAGAGCGCCTGGATACTCGAGCAAGCGTTTTATATGTTTCGTGACAACTTGTTCGGGACTGATCAGTACATCGACCGGTACGGCATCGTTTCGGAACAAAGATTTTTGCTTGAGGTATGCATTTGCTCTTACACGACTTATCTTTGTGGGCGTCTTGAATAAGGAGTACGCGATTTGGCATGCCAGCATGTTGACTTCGTCACTGTTGGTGACGGCGATTAGCATGTCGGCGTCTTCAGCGCCAGCTTGCTCGAGTACTTCTGGGTAAGAGCCCAAGCCCTCAATTGTTCTAATATCAATACGGTCGCTTAATTCAGATAAACGTTGATTGTCAGGGTCAATCACGGTGATATCGTTGGCTTCAATCGCAAGGTTTTCAGCAAGCGTTCCGCCTACTTGTCCTGCGCCCACAATAATGATTTTCATAAACAGTGCATGCCTAAATTGCGTATGCTGCGTGTAAAACGCCGTTACTTAGTATCTTTTGTTAACAAAGCGTAGAAGAACCCATCGTGTCCTTGCTCTGAGGGAAATAGCTGTT
>NZ_LWFH01000176.1:0-478 GCF_001635725.1 Oleiphilus sp. HI0066 | reverse complement strand
ATGACTTCCAGAAACGCTCATCGTTGATCTACTTCTCTGAGCAAGGGGCGAGTGATCAAGGCAAGGTAGCGTCTGTATTGGCGCGCGGAGAAGGTCTTGAAGCGCACGCACGTTCTGCGGAATATCGTATTAAAGAATAAATTTGATAGGGCGTCGTGATGACAGGATCGACGCCTACGCCAAGCCTTAAGCAGGTAGTTATATGTCTAATTCTCTTCCTCTTCAAAGTGCAGCACTTGTTGAAACCTTGGTTCGACCTGAAATCAGGGCGATGCACTCTTATCATGTTCCAGATTCTTCCGGTTTGTTGAAAATGGATGCCATGGAAAATCCCAATCTATGGCCCGGTGAATTACAACAAGAATGGTTCGAAACACTTAAAGGTTTGGATGTTAATCGTTATCCTGATCCGTCTTGCGCGGAGTTAAAGGCAGGCATCCGCGAGTTGTTAAAGCTAGATGCTTTGCATGAGCAATCA
>NZ_LWFH01000175.1:0-1292 GCF_001635725.1 Oleiphilus sp. HI0066 | reverse complement strand
CATCCAATTTGATGACGCCCTCGGTCGGTGTATAGAGCCCCATTAACAAGCGCAATAATGTTGTTTTTCCGCAGCCAATTCGACCGATCACCGCCAGTCGACTGCCTGCAGGAATATCAAGCGAGACGGATTTAATGATCGGCACTGTTTGTTCAGGGAAAGTGATGCCTACGCCTTCAAGCTCATAGTGTCCTTCGGTGTGGTTGCGTTGTAGGTATTGCTTGTCTTCCTCACGCTCAACCGGCATTTGCATAATTCGCTCGATGCCCTCGTACGCCTCTTTAGTTTGACCCCAGCGAGCGATCAAACCTGCTACCTGCGCCATTGGGGCGATTACGCGCCCAGTCAGCATGCTTGCGGCGATCAGACCGCCCATGCTTAGTTCATGGTTTGAGATTTCGTATACGCCAACGATCAGTAGAGCGACAGTCGTCATTTGCTGAACAAAACCAGAGGTGCTGGTGCCGATGGTTGAGTACAAGCGAGAGCGATTGCTCCAATAGGAGTTTTCACCGACATTTTGTTCGTACTTGCGCTGATTCAGGCCTTCCATACGATTGCTTTTAACCGTCTCTAAACCGTTCAGGGTTTCAATGAGCAAACCATTCTTGACGGTCGAGGCACCATAGCTATGCGTGATTGACTCATCGACCGGGCGCCGAATAACGATGGTAATGATGAGAATAATGAGTACTGCGACGATTGGCACAATCACTAGGTTTCCGCTGAATATGTAGATCGCAATCAAAAATATAATTACAAATGGAATATCAACGAGCGTACTCATCGTTGCAGAGGTGATGAAGTCTCGGATGCTCTCGAACTCACTGACCATTTTTGCAAACGAGCCTACTGAAGAAGGCCGGTACTCTAATTTTAAGGCCTGAACGTGCGAGAATATCTTAGATGATAAGATAACATCTGATTTCCTACCTGCGACATCAAGAAAGTAAGTACGTATTAACTTTAACACCAAGTCGAAGAAGAAAATGATGCCGATACCGATTGAGAATGCCCATAAAGTATCAAAGGCTGAGTTAGGTACAACGCGGTCATACACATTGCGAACATAAAATGGGCTTGCGAGAACAAATAAATTAATCAATACCGATGCTATGATGACGTCACGGTAAATAGGGAATGACAGTCGGAGCGTATCCCAGAACCAATGTTTACCGGCTTCTCCGGTCACCAGTTTACGTTCTTTATCGAATTGGTATTCGCGTTTGATAAAAAAGCAAAATCCGGTGTAAAACTCATTCAAGGTCTCGAGATCAAGCTTTTCCTCACCC
>NZ_LWFH01000174.1:0-954 GCF_001635725.1 Oleiphilus sp. HI0066 | reverse complement strand
AGGGTGCAGTGGTTTATCGCTAGCAAGGGAGTTGGCATTACGCGGCTATCGGGGCAAGGTGGTGTTACTGGATCAACGAACCGCCTTCAGCAACGATAAGACCTGGTCTTATTGGGCAAAAAAAGAGAGTCGCTGGCACCAATTAGCCGAACATTATTGGGATAGTTGTGAAATATCGCTGAGAGGCGGCCATAGGCAACAGTGCGACTTCCACGCGTATGATTACTGTTCATTGCCTGCAGACACTTTTTATCAAGATGCCTGCTCGCTGATTGATCTTGGCGGCTATACCGTCGAGCTTGGGCAGACTGTGCAAACAATTGAAGCCATTGATGACCCTCCTGCCAAATTCAAAGTAACCACGACTGGTGGCAAGATATTTTTTGCTAAGCAGTTAATTGAGTGCAATGCACGCTACCAGTCGGCGGATTACTATCAAGTATTTTACGGCGAAGAGTGGCTACTTCACGAACCCTTACCTGACTGGCGTCGGGCTGGGTTAATGACAGAGCTAGTTAGCGATGAGGGCGGTACCGAATTTATTTATTGGCTCGCGCTGGCCCCAGATAGAGTGCTCGTTGAGCCGACCCGCTTTACACAGCATATAGTTGACCCGGAGATACTTCAGACCAAAATAGAGATATGGATGACGCAATATGGCTTAGCGCCAGCTCAATGCATTCGTCATGAAGCGGGCGTTTTACCGATGGGACGCGTCAATTCTGGTCATACATCCTGGCCACGCGCCGGCCTCGCTGCTGGCGCATTGCGCGCCTCTTCCGGTTATGGCTTTTTAGCGATGCAGCACTGGGCGGCAGCGACGGCCGAACAATGGATTCGTACGGGCCGTCTTGAAACCGTTGATACTTATCATCCAAGCGTTCGATTCCTCGACGCTTTGTTTATCAAGGTGCTGATTAATCAACCAAGATTAGGGGGTGATATATTAAGTCA
>NZ_LWFH01000173.1:0-1556 GCF_001635725.1 Oleiphilus sp. HI0066 | reverse complement strand
CCGCGGATAAACTAATTGTTGAGCGCATTAAAGAAGTGTTTCCAGATCATCGTTTTTTGACTGAGGAAACCTGCACAGACAAATCACTCGGGCATGATTTAAGCAGTCCAATTTGGATCATCGACCCCATAGATGGAACCGTCAACTATGCCCACGGACAGCAGATGGTCGCAGTCAGTATTGCATTTGCTTGCGATGGAGATGTGCAATGCGGGGTCGTATACAACCCGTTCCTAGATGAAATGTTTTGCGGATTAAAGGGTGCCGGCGCAACTCTCAACGAAGAGGCTATAAGCATAAGTGGCCAACAAAATTTTCGTAAAGCAGTCTTTGCAACGGGCTTCCCCTATGACAAAAGCACGCTTCCTCCGATACTCGAACGCGTGACCATTATGCTCGAAAAATGCCAAGACTTACGTCGTTTAGGCAGTGCTGCCTTAGATATTTGTTGGGTTGCGTGCGGCCGCCATGATTTTTACTTTGAATCTTTAAGCCCATGGGACTTTGCCGCGGCACGTGTCATTGCTATAGAAGCAGGCGCACGTTGCGGCCATTTCAGTGAAGTTCCAGCTCATATTCCTGCGGCCATTTATGATCAGAACTTATTGATAAGTTCGCCCGCACTCTTCGATCAAGCACGAGCGCTTCTCGCCCCAACAACCTAAATTATGGCTATTGAAATAAGCCACTCGCTAAGATCGGCCAATGACTCACCCAATGCGCCGTTGGCTTAACTTTGAACTCACTACGAACAAATTGGTGAACGCGCCCTTCAACATTGACCAACAACAAGTTTGCGCTAGCCGCTGAACTAAGACGTCTGGTCAAACCCTCTTGGGCCTCACCTTCTTTGATAATTTGCTTGAGTTCTGTTTCTAAGCGTTGAAAAAACTGCTCGGCGCGATTCCGAACTTTTTCGTTCTCTCCCGCTAATGCATCACCAGCAAGAATGCGACACATTCCTTGATTCTTTTCAGCAAAAGCAAGCACCAAAGTTAGTATCTTCTGCAGCTTGTCTAAACAGCCTTGCCCCTCAGCCTTAATACGCGTCACACGGCTAAACACAGTCTCTTCGATAAACTCAATAAGGCCTTCATACATTTTCGCCTTACTCGGGAAGTGCCTGTAAAGCGCAGCCTCGGTAACCCCGACTTCAACCGCGAGCTTTGCAGTGGTGATACGCTCCCCTAAATTGTCCTCAAGCATACTGGCTAGTACTTGAAGGATTTGCTCTTTTCTACTCACTTTTTGTTTTTTTTCCGGGGCCATTGTGGCTATCTACCCTCGTTATTTTAATTAAACTCAACCTTAAATTAGGCCTTCAAGAGGGGAAGATGCAGAAGCGTATAGTTTACGAGGCATCCGACCCGCTAAGTATGCAGCGCGACCACTTTCAACCGCCAATTTCATTGCGTGCGCCATCATCACAGGATCTTTAGCTGCTGCAATGGCAGTATTCATCAACACGCCATCACAACCAAGTTCCATCGCTATCGCTGCATCCGAAGCCGTACCAACGCCCGCATCAACTAAAATGGGCACATTCGCATTCTCAA
>NZ_LWFH01000172.1:0-761 GCF_001635725.1 Oleiphilus sp. HI0066 | reverse complement strand
CTCGATGCGCTTCTTAATGATTTCGCTGATTTCAGCTGGGTTTAGCTGTTGCATGCTTTTAAATCCTCAAATCTGAATCCGCTACCTAAGCACTTACTGCTTCTGCAAGTTTGGCTAATTTGCCTTTCACAGATGCATCAATAACTAGGTCGTTCGCGCGAATAATTGCGCCACCTAACAATGACTCATTGGTCGTTGTTGATAGGTTTACTTTACGATCTAGTTTCTTGCTCAATGCTTGTGCCAGCTTCTCTTGTTGTTCACTACCCAAGTCGTATGCACTTTCTACTTCTACGTCTACTGACTGCTCAAGTTGCGCTTTAAAAGCTTCGAATAACTCTGAAATCTCAGGCAACAATGCAATGCGATTGTTTTCTGATAATACGTGAATCAGGTTACGCGCTTCTTGATTCAAAGCATCGCCGCATACATCACAAAATGTATCGGCTTTCGCTTTGCTAGTTAGTGCAGGGTGATCGAGAACAACAACCATATTCTCTTCCTTCGCTACCGCAGAAGCTGCAGCTAGCATACTTGACCAAACGTCAAGGCTATCAGTTGCTTTTGCTGCTTCAAATGAAGCTTTAGCGTAAGGTCGGGCAATCGTGATTGACTCTGCCATCATCCACTCTCAATAGTTAAATTTCAGAGGCAAGCTGGTCTAGTAACGCGCTGTGCTTGCTTGCATCGATTTCTGCGCCAAGAATCTTCTCTGCACCTGCTAATGCAACTGCTGATACTTCTGCACGTAGTTCTTCACG
>NZ_LWFH01000171.1:0-801 GCF_001635725.1 Oleiphilus sp. HI0066 | reverse complement strand
TTGCTAGGATAATTAGCCACTCTTGAGCCAATAAACCTTCTCGAATACTAAGCGCTGCAACAATTAACCCAAACTCACTAAAATTCGATAACAGCAATGCACTAAGAAACGCCGTGCGCGCGCGTAAAGACATCACGCAAAACACTGCGTAAAATAGTATGAATTTGAGCGGCAATAACAGCAGAAGAAGTGAAGCTAAAATAAACATTGAGAAATCGGGCAAGGCTGACAAGCCAATACTCAAGAAGAAGGACACTAAGAATAAGTCTTTAAACGAGATAAGTGATTTATATAACTCGCCTGACTTACTACTTGTCGCAACTAACATCCCAACAAGCAATGCACCCAAGTCACCTTTTACATTCACCAGTTCAAATAGCGCATAGGCGCCAAGCGCGAGCATAAGCCCACTCAAGGGCAACAATTCTCCGTGACCAGTTTTATTCAAAAGCTTATCGACGAAACGAGTAAGAAGTGGCAGCCCTAGTAACAACAATGCCCAAAATGAAGGCACTTTGCCGGTCGCAACCACGAGAAAAGCGACGGCGATAATGTCCTGAATAATCAGCACACCCACTGCGATAACGCTTTGTCGACTGCGGATTTCTCCGGAATCTTCGAGTACCTTGATGACGCAAACTGTACTACTAAAACTCAGCGCGAAAATGAGTAGCGCAGTCTGTTCTACAGAGAGTTCAAAAACTAATAAACCAGCCCACGCCATTACTGCGTTAATAACGAAGCATAAGGCAATCCACAAACTCATGTGACTGATTGCCGAACCCCAAACTTCTTTTTGAA
>NZ_LWFH01000170.1:0-828 GCF_001635725.1 Oleiphilus sp. HI0066 | reverse complement strand
GCTGAACGTTCGCGTACTTCGCACCAAACAATGCCTTTGCACGATCGATTGCTAGCTGCTCGACTACGTCAACATGCTCACAACCACCGTAGTAACGTTTACTTGGGTAGCCTTCGGCGTATTTATTAGTAAGGTAAGATCCTTGCGCTTCCATTACACGAGGGCTGGTGTAATTTTCTGAAGCAATCAATTCAATATGATCTTCCTGTCTTTTTGCTTCTGCATCCATTGCCGACAACAGTTCATCATCAAATCCAGCGATGGTCATTTCTTGCTTGAACATACTATGCCTCTTGGTCTTCTTAACTACGGCAAACCCTGAACAAATTCGGGTTAGTTTAAAAAGCGCGCAGTTTAAATGATTTTCCCTGCAACATCACGATATTTATGAGACCTAATCGCTTGAAAGCGTCTAAAATAGGCCGCGGTCGTATCTCGATGTCAAAAATGCACTTTCGTTGCGTTATTTCAGGTTTTTCGCTAGTGTGCGCGTCATATTCTTCGAGGCAGCCCAGCCCACGATACTGAACAAAATCTAGGAGCAATTGCATGGCACAATATGTGTTTACCATGAACCGAGTAGGGAAAGTTGTCCCTCCTAAACGAGAGATCCTAAAAGACATTTCTCTTTCATTCTTTCCCGGCGCAAAAATCGGTGTTCTTGGCCTGAATGGCGCAGGTAAATCAACGCTCCTTAAAATCATGGCAGGTGTCGATCAAGACTACACGGGGGAAGCTCGTCCTCAACCTGGCATCAACGTTGGCTATCTACCGCAGGAACCGCAACTTGACGAATCAAAAGATGTACGCGGAAATGTAGAAGACGGT
>NZ_LWFH01000169.1:0-13848 GCF_001635725.1 Oleiphilus sp. HI0066 | reverse complement strand
TCAATGACCTCCTCAGATGCTTCCCAACGTTCCAACTGTTGAAGAACAAGCGCAGCATTCATTAACGACTCACGATCATTTTGGTCAAGTTCAAATGCCTTGACGTAATGCTGAGTCGCGAGATCTAACTCGCTGATCTGTCGGTAAAAGCCTGCTGCGTGGACATGCGTTTGGGCATAATCAGGCTTCATTTTCAATGATGCTAAATATAACTTTTTGGCGTTATCGCGATCACCCAATCGAAACAACGCAGAAGCCATTAAATTAAAAATATCGGGTGAGGCTATATTCGCTTGCAGCAGAGTATTAAGAAGCTGTGCAGTTTTTTGATACTGACCCCGCTGATAATTTGTTAGCGCCTCGGCAAATACATTACTTGGGTTAATAGTCATGAAACACCTAAAACATAAAAACTTGCCGAGTATATTGAATAAGCGGGCATCTAAATATGAGATCGTTCAGGTTTGTAATTGATTCATAAATAATTTTCACTTTTTACGACAAATCACTATAAAACTTAACGCGACTCCCCCCCCCTCTCTTTACTAGTCTTGATCCACATCAGTTTGTATCGGCACATAAGCCCCTAAAATCGCGAGCATTTTTATGTCACAGACTAGCGACTCACAAATGAAATCAATCGAATTACTCTCCCCTGCAGGCTCTATTCAAAATATGGAGTATGCATTTGCCTATGGCGCCGATGCCGTTTATGCAGGTCAGCCTCGGTATTCTCTACGCGTGCGAGAAAATGAGTTCAACAAAATAGAAAATCTCGCGAAAGGGGTGCAAATTGCGCACTCACTTGGCAAACAGTTTTTCATCGCTAGCAATCTCAGTCCACACAACAACAAGGTGAATACGTATCTGCGTGACATGGAAGAAGTCATCGCCATGAAGCCCGATGCAATTATCATGTCTGATCCCGGCCTCATCACGATGGTTCGTGAGAAGTGGCCCGATATGCCTATTCATTTGTCTGTGCAAGCTAATGCTGTTAATTGGGCCACCGTAAAGTTTTGGCAGAAACAAGGACTTACCCGCGTCATCCTATCTAGAGGACTATCTCTCGACGAAGTAGAAGAAATTAAGCAGCGTTGTCCCGACATGGAGTTGGAAGTTTTCGTTCATGGCGCGTTATGTATTGCCTATTCAGATCGTTGCTTACTATCAGGCTACATGACCCATCGAGACTCAAATCAAGGAGCCTGTACTAACAGTTTCCGCTGGAAATACCAAGCGCATGAAGCGAAAGAAACAATTGAAGGCGACATCATCGCTAAAGCTCCCGGAATACAAACCTTTGACTCCAGTGATATTGGGGATACGGCTAGGATAAACTCTTCGCCAATCTACCTGCTTCAAGAACAAGGCAGACCTAGTGAATATATGCCTGCCTATGAAGATGAGCATGGTACTTACATCATGAACTCGAAAGATCTTCGAGCAGTTCAACATGTGAAACGTTTGATAGATATCGGCGTAGATTCTTTGAAGATAAAAGGTCGAACGAAATCTTATTATTACGCGGCAAGAACAGCTCAAGTATAGCGATAAGCCATTAACGATGCGCTCATCGGTAAAGAGTTCAACATGGGGTTAATGAACGAGCTTGAAGGCATGGCGAATCGTAAATGCACAGAAGGCTTTTACCGACGTCACTTGCCCGATGAATACCAGAATTATGAAACAGGTAATTCTCGGTCCGAGAAACAATTATTTGTGGCTGATTTAGTGAGTCTCGACAAAGAGCAGAGCCGCATCCATTTTATTGCAAAAAATAAGTTCGGAATTAACGACAAACTTACCTTGCTTACACCAGAAGGAAACATTGAAATTTCCGCCAATGACATGCAACTGAGTACAAATGGCAACCATTGTGAGGAAGCACTTGGTTCAGGATACAAAGTCAGTTTGCCATTTAACGAGGTAAGTCACATTTCAGAGACCGCACTGCTGAAAGGTTTGTTAACCAAAAATGTCACATAAACTGCGCCGTACAAAAATATCAATTCTTATCTTGGCAACAACAAAGCCAGGCTCTGTGTTCTCAAGCATACTAGTCGTTCGTGGTTACTTGATTAAACAGGATAAGAAAAATGACAGAACAACATTTCGATGTGATTATTATTGGCGCTGGACTATCAGGAATTGGCAGCGCCTGCCACATATCGAGAGAATGTCCTGATAAGTCTTTAGCAATCATTGAACGAAGACAAACAATGGGCGGAACTTGGGACTTATTTAAATACCCTGGCATTCGATCAGATTCAGACATGACTAGTTTTGGCTACCAATTCAAACCTTGGTTCTCTGACACTGTGTTAGCTAAAGGTCCAGACATAAGAAACTATGTAAACGATACAGCGCAAGAATTCGGCATCGCCGAGAAGGTAAAGTTCGGCCTCAAGATAATCAGTGCCAACTGGTCTTCAACACTTCAAAAATGGGAACTCTCCGCTCTTAATGAGCAAACTCAAAAAACGGAGAACTTCACGTGCCAATTCCTTTTAAATTGCACGGGATATTACGACTATGATCAAGGTTATAAACCCAAGTTCTTAGACGAAGATAGATTCAAAGGCGAAGTTCTTCATCCTCAACACTGGCCTGAGAACTATGACTACAGCGGTAAGAAAGTAGTTGTCATTGGTAGTGGAGCAACTGCGATCACAATCGTTCCATCCATGGCCGATACAGCAGCGCACGTTACGATGCTCCAACGCTCTCCTACCTACATTATGTCATTACCTGACACAGACAAAATCGCGCGCTTTATGACCAAAATTATGCCTGACTCTTGGGCATATTTGATCACTCGTAAGCGAAACATCTTGATTCAAAGAGCACTGTACGCTGTCAGTATGAAATGGCCGAATTTTATGCGAAAGCTCCTAATGAAAAATGTCAAAAAAGAACTCGGAGAAAACGTCGATACGAAACATTATTCGCCTCGCTACAACCCATGGGAAGAACGTCTATGTGCAGCACCTGATGGTGACTTCTTCGCAAAAATAAGAGACAAAAAAGCGAGTGTTGTGACGGATGAAATAGATCGATTTAGTGAAAACGGCATAATTTTGAAATCTGGAGAGAAATTGGAAGCCGATATCATCGTAACGGCGACGGGGCTTAACCTTCAAATGATGGGAGGTTTAAATCTGACGGTTAATGGAGAAGCGAGCCCATTATCTGAAAAAATGACGTACAAGAGCGTTATGATAGAAGGTATACCAAATTTTTCTTGGGTGTTTGGATACACAAATGCACCTTGGACACTTAAATGCGACATTGCGTCCCGTTATATTTGCAGGCTAATAAAACACATGGATAGTCAAGGTCATGTAGTAGCCACTCCGACAGATAACGGAGACAACAAAGCTTCGGAAGGAATTTTAGACGGCTTTGAACCTGGCTATGCTCAACGTGCTAAGCATATGTTGCCACGTCAAGGTAAAGCAGGCCCATGGCGCTTAGAAATGAATTACGCGAAAGACAAAAAAATATTGTTGAATCATCCAGTAGCGGATGAGTTTATGAAATTCGAGAGCAAGAATAATGCTTCCGTTGAGTCTTCGATTAAGAATAAAGCCGCTTAATAATTAAAATGACTAAGACAGAGGTCGCTTTATGTACGATATGAGTTTCCCTCCCGTGGTTATCATTCATGGTATGTGGAGTACGGGTGATACCCTATCTGAATTAAAGCGAACCTTTGAGTCTGAAGGGTATGAGACCCACACGCCTGATCTGCCTTTTCACATCCCTAAGGATAGCCATACATCAATAACGAAAGCGCAATTAGCGACTACAAGCATCAGAGATTATGTTGAGTTCGTAACAAGTTATATTGATGAGCTTGATGAAGCACCAATTCTTGTTGGCCACTCTATGGGCGGACTGATTGCACAACTTGTTGCCCAAGAGAAAAAAATTCATCGCTTAGTCTTACTATCGAGTGCAGCGCCAGCGGGCATTAATGGATGGAGCTTATCTGTTATCCGTTCATTTGGTCACAATTTATTCAAATTTCCGCTATGGAAAAAAACAACCGAACTGACGCTTCGTAATGTGCAATACGGCATTGCCAATACCCAAACAGAAAGAACCCAAGAAGATATTTTTACACTATCGACACTGGAGTCCGGACAAGCGTCTACAGAGATTGGTATGTGGTTTGTTCTTTCTAACCCACCGACGAAAGTAGACCCGACAAAAATAGATTGCCCGATTCTTATTTTATCCGGAAAAGAAGATCGAATTACCCCGCCAGCACTGCAACTAAAGATTAAATCTCTATTTCAAAACAAGGCAACACTTCAACTGATGGAGGGAGTTTGCCATTGGACGATCGGTGGTACCAGTCTTCCTCTAGTCCAGGCTCATATATTTAATTGGTTAGGACAACAACGTTGTTAAACACGCCGCTTGATTTTCTAAGGGTAAATCTGATTTTGGGGAATCTCTAGCTCTAGAGAGCCAATTTCCATGTGTTTTACTTCCCAAGACCCCGAGCTATCTTCAACCACTGATACTGTTCGCAGATCTTTGGCTCTCGTATAGACCAACAGCATGGTTTCTGCATCGACATCCGTCTGTTTTACTTCGATAACAGATTTTAAATAGCCATAGCTAGACCACGTTTCAGCATGCGAAGTAGCAGAAATATCACTTATCACACGTGTTACATTTTTATCTCGATCGAGCATCACAATCTGAGGAATAAAAGCACCATGCTTTATCCCATACTGTTTATATCCCTTCACAAAGGTTTTTACAGTGAGTAAATAGTCTTTCTTTAAATTCGGCACACGGACCAAACGATAGCGACTATCGCCATCAATGAATCGATAAGAGAAGTCGTCTTGACCAATAGGGACATGTAAGCTCTTGTCAGACCTTAGTTGTAACACACCAACGTTCGGGATTTTGTTACAACAACGCGTATTAAAACGCTCGAAGTAGCTATCAGCCTCGTCTAAGGACAAAATTCTAGCAACGTTTGGGTCGGCATTATCAGGAAGTGAAATAGACTGATTAACATCCTCTACCGAATGAGTAGTTGCTTTGCTGACACTTTCATTGGTCTTACGTCTTTCTATTTCTTCCTTAATCACCTGCGGGCTGTAAAAAATAACATTCGACTCACCAGTACCATCAAACGTAACGAAGAATGGACGATCGCCATCGCTATCTACATTGCCTTGAAGAAGATCTTCACTGTCTACAAACTCAGCAGGATTGACTTTCGTTGCATCATACGCATTTCGTCCCTCATTCGCTCTTAAGCGCCGAATGACCTCATCTGTCTCATTCTCCTGAGACAACCTCAACTCTCTTTCAAAAGGGTTTTCAGCTTCTTGTCCTGCAACAGAATTAGCATCAGGCACATTTGAGGGAACAGAAGAATCGCTTGAATAGCTATTCGGTTCAATGATTGAGGGTTGACTTAAACTTTGTTGTGATTGCTCCCCTGATAAAGCTTCGGACTCCGATGCAGGGTCTTGAGCTAAGCTGTCACTTGTGCTAACTGAGTTTTCAGTAGGACTATCAGGCTCTGATACCGCTGAAGATTCCCTTTCTTCAAGACGAGACTTCTCAGATTCACTCAACTCAGAAAGAGGCGTTGCACTCGTGCTTCCAAAAGCGTCGTCAGACACAACATAACGCTTAGCATGCACTAAGCTTGACGCGTGTAACAGAAGAATTATGAAAGAGATTCTAAGCAGCATATTAGAACTGTCTTTTGAACTGTAGCCCGATACCGTAGATTCTAGACGAGAATTTAACATCTAGCCCCGCATAAGGGTTGTATACCACGTTAGTGAAGTTAGTACAGTTTAGGTTACAACTCGTATTGTTGGGAATGTAATCGACCGACTGCATGTAAAACATGCTCGCCCCAACTTTAGTTTGCTTGTCCCATTTATAACCAAAGCCTATGCCCCAGTGTTTCATATCACCGACTGGCACAGGCCCAAAAACATCCTTACCGACAGGCGAGTCCCTAAGCTCCAGTCCATAACGGATGTCTAAACGCGAGTTCACATGCTGGGTAATCCCAATGCCATAGTGCCAAGTATCTTCAAGACCTAATGGCAGAGTTAACGAATCTTCGGTCACCAAACCAGATAAAAGACGGGCAGTAGTCAGTAACTCTAAGGGGCGATCAAAATGAAATGTCCATTCATCCCAAACACTCCAGTCTGTCCAAGTCGCATCAAGGTTAACGGTCCATTCAGGATGAACCCGCATACTAATACCACTCTTGAATGTTTGCGGTATTTCATAGTCCATATAGATATTACCAGCCTCGAATGGCACCCCTCGAGGCAAGCCAAGTATCGCAGCGGTTATCGCACCAATAATCGATCCGTTGAAGCCCTGCCAGAAGGCCGTCCATTCATCGGTATAATCCATAAGGAAAGTGCCGCGCAGCTCCATCTCAGCACCCGTCATATAAGATGCTCCCCAAGAGAACCAATCAGTAGGTTCCCAGAGAACACCTAGATTATAAGTAGGCGATAATGACTGCTGCATATCTATATCTATGCGTCCTACGCTATCCCAAGGTCCAATATTGCCCTGACACAAGGATAAGAATGGCTGCAATGGATCTCGACGCTTACCAATAGGTTTGTCGAACTCACATGCGAACGCATCCTGTAAGATCTCGGTTACTGCAATCAAGAAGTTTGGCGCACGGTTGTTCTGCGCGATAGCAAAACCCTGATGCGAAAGCTGTATACCGGCACCTACGGACCATTCATCACTAATCTCATAGCCAACCGCTGGGGAGAAAAAGGTATATCGCTGTATAGCAGCCTCTTTACCTAAG
This sequence comes from Oleiphilus sp. HI0066, assembly GCF_001635725.1. Lineage (NCBI taxonomy): Bacteria > Pseudomonadati > Pseudomonadota > Gammaproteobacteria > Oceanospirillales > Oleiphilaceae > Oleiphilus > Oleiphilus sp. HI0066. Next base: position 7,010 of record NZ_LWFH01000169.1, on the reverse strand, counting down.
AATGTCCCGGGGTCTTCCGCGTCTTTAAAAAGCCCCAACGGAGAGTGCATGTAGTTTTTTGCAGCGAATGTAAATTTTGAGCCTGGCTCATTAACAGAAAAACCAAACTGGAACGGCAAAGGCGCGGGACCACTCCATACCCATTGCTGAAGGCCAAATCCTGGAATGTAAATCGCTGGTTTACTCGTATGGCTTTCTCCGTAGCCATCAGGCCCAACCACTGGATCTCTAGGAACCGAAGGATCGTAGGTATTAAGTCCCGTGCCCTCTAGACCAAATATCTCATAATCGTCACCGGCGATATAAGCAGCGTCCAAATCGAGACCGATAATATACTGATCAACTTCGAACTGACGGTCTTTCAAGTTCGTTAGACCTGCAGGATTATGATACACAGCTGCAATACTGGGATCGCGATCCGCTACAACAGCATTACCCAAAGACATAGCACGGCTATCTATCGTAATGCCATTACCAACCTGCGCTAGCAGTTGAGGTGGAAAAACGAGCATGATCGTTGTCAGCGCAACAAACGCTCGCTGGATTGGTTTTGTAAACTCTCTCACATTCACTCCGATTGTGGACTTACCAAGTCCACGCACCGATGTTAATCGGCAAAGAGAATCCTAAATTAAAGTCAGACGCATCTTCCGTCAGACCAAAACCAAAACTTGTATTGATAATTGTGGTCGGATCAACACGAATACCTAATGACATATTCATCGACCCACTGGCTGAGTCTTGTGTTTCAGCATTGGTTCCGTCGGTAAAATACAAATTCGTTGCTGTGTTGTAACTCACGTTCGTAGAGATACTTAACGAAGTGTCATAAGATAAGGAGTAAGAAAACCCGCCTGAGAATGAAAAACTTTGTCCGTTATGGACCGCTTTAAGCACTCGTCCACCACGAACTTGGTTCAAACCATTTTGTTCAAATGAATAACCCGCATTCACAGAGCCAAACACAACCACTGGATCTAATACTTTTGAGACATTTACTCCAGTGCTAAATGCATATGTGCCGCTCCCGGTTGACAATCGTTGCTGCGGGTTTATTTCGTATGGGCTAACGCCTGTTTTTGTACTTAGCGAAGAATTTACGGTGATAGTCGGGCGCCCAGGAACATAAGCAAAAGGCTGCCAACGCAAACCCAGACTAATATCGCCAAAGTCGGTGACAGAAAGTTCGCGAGTGGTGTCGTATCGCGTAGACAATGGGATATTGGTGCTAATCGTAACGTTATTCAAAATACCATAAGCAAAACTAAAGCTGTTTGTCATGCTATGGGTTGCTGTAGGGTTTACATCCAAGTTACGAACTAAATTGTTAACTACTTCCAAATCGATTCGCGTATCAGATGTGTAGGAATAGCTAAAAGAATAAGAGAGAGATTTACCGCCAGATTTCAGCATCGAATAGCGTTTTTCTGCCGCCTGAAATACTTCTTCAAGTTGAGCCGTTTCGCTCTCATCGTCTCCTTGTTGCGCGAGTGCTTCACGCGCCCTATCGGTAGATGACTTTTCTTCTGCAAAAACATCTAGACTCACTCCTGTTAGAAACACAGAAGCCGCTATCAGCCGTAACCATACAGCCATGGGAAAATCCTTGTTAATACTCGCTTCGTTCGCTTTATATTAGTTTCTACGGTAATGTAGCGTCTTAGTCGTGTTCTCGACTGTAGGCGCTCCATTCGCAATATCTTCTGGAGAGTTATTCTTTAAACGTTCAATTTCGTTCTGCACTCTCCACTGGCGCATATCGAAATAATCTGGATATTCTTGGAATGCTTGCAAAGAGAGCGTTTGCTCATCAATAAACCGCAAATCTTCTTCTCTCAATTCCAATCCATCAACTGGCTTAGTGTCACCTGGAAACACAACAAACAATACGTTTTGGTCCCAAGCTTCTTTAAATCGATCAATCGTGAAAGTTAAGTTGCCTTTAGATGGATCAGCGATAAACACACGATCATCCTTAACCGTTTTAACCACCACGAAATGCTTAAATCCGGAGTATTGAATAGGGACAATTGCCGGATGGTCCAAATCAATTAAGTCTTGCATTTCAGCCCGAAAACCACCTGCAGGAAACCCCAATGCTGTAACAAGTCGCTTCATATCAAGCATCGAAAAACCGCGACGCTCTACGATTCTTTCATTCTCCCCGTAGTGAAGCAGTCCTTCCATCACCTGACGTTCTTGGAAATTACGCCCGAGATAATGTTGTAGAATTGTGGTTAATGCGGCCGAACCACAGCTGTAGTCGTATGCTTGTCGAACAATATTTCGAAACTTAATTTCAGAATATGGTTCAACTTCTTCAAAAAAGAACTTTTCTGGTTTGTCATTAGAATTATCAAACCCGTAATACACTAATCCTTGCTCGTGTGGCTCTACTTCCTTAAAGCCTAATAGCAAGTTTAGAAACAATACTGACGCAGTCGTAACTAAAACCATTGATGCTTCCGAGAGGGCTTCGCTAAATTAACGAAAAACCCAAATAAAACTTAGTGTTATTTTGGAATCGCAAGATACCGCAATTCACTTTATTTTAAAGATAACCAGTACTCAATCTATATGGGCAAACAAAAAACGGGAGCATTTGCTCCCGTCTAAACTAACCAACTTGACTACAGTTTCTCAACTTCAGCTGAAGACTCGACACTCATCATGTATGCAGCGTAATCGGTACCGCCATAACTCGCCCCAAGAGAGCCCTTAATACCCTGCTTCTCAATAATTGTGATATCTGAGAGATCACCCTCGTTTGCTGAAGTCAAAGCTACCAACGCAAACTCTCCAGAGCTTAAATCAAAGCCAGCTACAGTAATTTCACCATCGTTGGGTTTTTGCATTGCAAACACCTTGAACAACAAGCTTGCATCAACAAAAGCATTGTCACGACGCACATCAGTCTTAAGCTGCCAGTCAAGTTCCATGTCAGCAGCCACCGCTTCTGCCTTTTCGCCAGCTTCGACGCGATCAACAAATGCCTTTCCAATAGATGCCGCATAGTCTCTGGACTTCTCAGACTCTAACTGAGATACAACCTGATCACGTACCTGATCAAGAGGCTTAATTGATTCCGGATGATAATCTTCCACTTTAAAAACGACCGCTACGCCCTCGTCAAGCTCAATCAGTTCGCTATTATTTTCGCCCGAAAGATTTTCTTCATTAAAAAGAGCCCTTTGCACTTTCACATTAGAAAACACAGCATCTTGAGTAAGTCGAGAAACACCAGCCAACTGATTAATCTCCAACCCTAACTCCTCAGACGGATCAATTAGATCAGGTGCAGAATAGCTAATGTCAGCAAGTTGCTGGCTCAAATCCACATATAAATTAGATAGTTTTTCTTGCTTAATTTCTTCCTCGATCACTAAGGCGCGATCCGCAAGTGCTGGAGGCTCGTTAACTTGAATATCAAGAAGTTTGATAACGTGATAACCAAATTCCGTCTTTACCGGCTCAGAAACAGCACCTTCCTCAAGTGCGAAAAGAGCATCCTCAAATCCAGAAACATATACGCCTTTAGCAGAATAACCCAACTCACCACCATTTTCGGCAGAGCCCTTATCCGCAGATTCTTGTTTCGCGATTTCTGCGAAATCTTCACCCGCGTCAATTCGTGCTTTCAATTCCTGCGCTTTTGCTAGTGCTGATGACTCATCCAACTCTTCGGTAATCGCAATCAATATGTGGGAAGCGTTACGCTCTTCTTCTCCCACAAAATCTTGAATCTCTTGATCATAGCGAGCCTCGATCTCTTCGCTTGTCACTTCAACATCTGTTAGCTCAGATTGACGCAATACAACATAAGACACATCTACGCTCTCAGGTTTCTTAAACAACTCCTGATTGCTTTCGTAGTAACTAGCAACATCCGAATCTGACACCGACACTTGATCTAAAAATTGTGAAGAGTCTAATACCGCCATTCCAAAGTCACGCGTCTGACGATCAAGCTTCAACAAAGATTCTTCTTCAGCGTCTAATACAAATGAAGAGCCCAAAAATGCTGAACGACTCTGATCTAAGACAAACTGTTTAGCCAAGCTTTCTCTGAACGTATTTAAAGAAAATCCAGCTGAGCCTAAAACTGACTGCATTCTTTCATTACTAAACTGCCCGTCAATTTGGAATTCACTCATATTTCGAATGTACTCGTCCACCATCTGAACAGATATGAATAAACCTTTATCTGAAGCGTCTTGTTCGAGAATTTTTTCCTGAATCATTCCATCAAGCACTGACTGACCGAGAAGTCCATCATCAATCAAATCCGGATCAGCTGCGTCGCCCATCTGCATCAAAAGCTGACGTTTTTTTCGCTCTACTGCGATCTGAAACGCCGACTCTGGAATGCCCTCACCATTCACTTCTGCAACCTCTGGCTCTCCACTGATACCACCAACAATGGATTCAGCGCCAAACAGCGCAAATGTAATAGCAATCGCCCAAACGATTACTTTCGCTGTGGTACCTTGCATACCTTGACGAACGTCTTGAAGCATAATGCCCTCTGAAATAACTACTTAAACTGTATGACTATCACTTTATTAGTGACGATATTTACAAAAAAGGCGCATTCCTAAGAACACGCCTTTTCGACGAGTAGCCTCTCGGCTACTTTCAGGCAAACGCTTAGTTAACAGCGTCTTTAAGAGCCTTACCAGCTTTGAAGCTTGGAATTTTTGCTGCTGCGATTTGGATTTCCGCACCAGTTTGTGGGTTACGACCAGTACGAGCTGCACGATCTTTTACAGAAAAAGTTCCGAAACCGATAAGCGTTACTTGATCGCCGCCTTTTAAAGCACCAGTGATTGAATCAACGAACGCGTCTACCGCACGTCCTGCTGCTGCTTTTGAAATGTCTGCTGAATCTGCAATTGCATCGATAAGTTCAGATTTATTCACACTAAACCCCTTAGTTTAATTTGGTTTACGTTGTTAGATGTTGGACGCATTTCTTATTTAATTAAGACGCGATCTAATTCTTCTTAGTATAGAGTTCTAACTTTTTAGAAATTCTATTGAGTGGTCTCAGAGCCCGCTAGAATACTGCTGCCAGACGACGAAACAAGTTATACCAACTGTCTAAAACCACTGTCAAGGCAGCATTTACGCTAATGCGTATTTATTCTGCTATCTGAGCCTTTTGTTTTGTTTTTCTGCCCTTTTTGGCCTTTTGATGAGGAATCCGCTTGACCTTCCGGCGCATATGCGAGGGCAATATCGAGCACCTCATCAATCCATTTAACTGGAATGATATCTAAAGACTCTTTAATATTTTCAGGCACCTCTTTGAGATCCTTCTCATTCTCATGCGGAATCAATACGGTTTTTATTCCACCTCGATGCGCAGCTAGCAGCTTTTCTTTCAAGCCCCCAATCGCAAGAACCTGACCTCTAAGCGTGATCTCTCCTGTCATCGCGACGTCGGCCTTCACAGGCACTCCTGAAAACGCAGATACCATCGCTGTGCACATGGCAATACCAGCACTTGGCCCATCTTTTGGAGTCGCACCTTCTGGCACATGAATATGCACATCGTTAGTCTCATGGAAATTGGCATCAATACCCAATGCATCGGCTCGGCTACGAACAACCGTCATAGCTGCCTGAATAGACTCTAGCATTACATCACCAAGAGAACCCGTTCGAACAACTTTACCCTTACCGACAACACTCGAGCACTCTATTGTGAGCAACTCACCGCCTACCTGAGTCCAAGCTAATCCGGTTACATGCCCGATACGATCCTCGACATCCGCTTTACCGTAACTGAACTTCCTTACGCCTAAAAAGTCAGACAGATTATCTGCGTCGACACGCAACTGGCCGTTTACTTCTTTGAGGGCAATCTGCTTAACAACCTTCCTGCACAGCTTTGCAATTTCACGCTCTAAGCCACGCACTCCAGCCTCTCGCGTATAGTATCGAACAACATCGCGCACTGCTGACTCGTCGATTATAAGCTCTCCCTCTTTAAGCCCATTATCCTTGACTTGCTTAGGAATTAAATAACGCTCGGAAATATTCAACTTCTCATCCTCGGTATAACCAGGAATTCGAATTACTTCCATTCTATCCAGCAATGCCGGCGGAATATTCATCGAGTTGGACGTACAAACGAACATCACATCAGACAAATCGTAATCGACTTCTAGGTAATGATCGCTAAACGTTGAGTTTTGCTCGGGATCTAAAACCTCCAATAGAGCAGATGCTGGATCACCACGATGATCCATCCCCATTTTATCGATCTCATCCAAAAGGAACATCGGATTCTTAACACCGATCTTGGTCATTTTCTGGACCAATTTACCCGGCATTGACCCAATATAGGTACGACGGTGACCACGTATTTCTGCCTCATCACGAACACCACCCAAAGCAACACGTGTAAACTTTCGATTTGTGGCTTTTGCTATCGATTTACCTAATGAAGTTTTACCTACACCTGGAGGACCCACAAGACATAACACAGGGCCTTTTAATTTTTTAACACGCCCTTGAACCGCCAAATATTCGAGAATACGATCTTTTACTTCCTCTAACCCATAATGGTCACTATCAAGAATTTCTCTCGCTTTAGCTAGGTCGTTTCTTACCTTACTACGCTTCTTCCAAGGCATACCAACAAGCCAATCAATATAGCCGCGAACAACCGATGCTTCTGATGACATTGGCGACATCATTTTTAGCTTCTTAAGCTCGCTCTCAGCTTTTTCTTTTGCGTCTGCACTTAAGCCAACAGTCGCAATTTTATTTTCTAATTCTTCAAACTCGTTGCCACCTTCTCCAAGAGTACCCATTTCCTTTTGAATAGCTTTCATCTGCTCATTCAAGTAGTACTCTCGCTGACTCTTTTCCATTTGCTTTTTAACGCGTCCACGAATGCGTTTTTCTACCTGAATAAGATCAACCTCACCTTCGATAACAGCAAGTAGAAACTCAACACGCTGAACAACATCTGACTCTTCCAATACTTCCTGCTTATCTGA
>NZ_LWFH01000168.1:0-1215 GCF_001635725.1 Oleiphilus sp. HI0066 | reverse complement strand
AGAAAGCGCCGGATAGCAACGGGCTCTGGAACTCAGATCCAAGATGTGAATCGTCTTTTAAAGCAACATAAGCAGATGGCTAAAATGATGAAGAAATTTAGCAAAAAAGGCGGAATGGCGAATATGATGAGAGGGATGCAGGGGATGATGCCGCCCGGCGGTGGCGGCGGTCCTTTCGGTCGTTTCTAGCTATCTAACGCTTAGTTAATTGAAAAGAAGCGTAAAAATGTAAATGGGTGTTTTCAATTTCGTAGTATTGCTATAGAATACGCGCCCTTTCGAGTCCCTCAGTTAATGCATTTGCTGTATGGGGGCTTTATATAGTTAAACTGTTTATCAGGATGTATTAGCAAAATGGTTAAAATCCGTTTATCTCGTGGTGGCTCTAAGAAGCGCCCATTCTACCACTTAACTGTGGCAGACAGCCGTTCATCTCGCGATGGTCGTTTTATCGAGCGTGTTGGTTTCTTCAACCCTGTTGCACGTGGCCAAGAAGAGCGTTTGCGTGTTGATGCAGAACGTGTTGAGTACTGGGTAGGTCAAGGTGCTCAAATTTCTGATCGCGTTAAAACTTTACTAAAAGACGCTAAAGCGGCTTAAGTCGTTTTAGCGGAGGCCCGTTGTGAGTTCCAATAACGAAACCATTATGGGCAAAGTGACGTCTGTTTACGGCGTCAAAGGTTGGGTGAAAGTGTTTTCATATACTCAGCCAAAAGAGAACCTAGCAAAATATAAAGTTTGGTCTTTGCAAAAGTGTGGTAAGACACAGGATGTAAAGGTTAAGCAGTGTAAGGTTCATGGCAATGGATTAGTTGCACACATCGATGGGTATGATGATCGTGATCAGGCTAAAGAGCTTGCAGAGTCATATATTAAAATTGATGTTGCATCGCTGCCCGAGCTGGAAGCTGGTGACTTTTATTGGCATCAGTTAGAAGGTCTAAAAGTGCTTACTATAGAGGGTCAGCTTCTGGGTAAAGTTCATCACTTGATGGAAACTGGCTCAAATGACGTGCTAGTTATTCGTAAGTGTGAAGGCAGCTTGGATGCAAAAGAGCGGCTAGTTCCTTATTTGCCGGATCAGGTTGTTAAGTCGGTAGATCTTGAGTTATCTCAAATGACCGTGGACTGGGATCCAGAGTTCTAAGCGTTTATGTGGTTCGGACTAGTTAGTCTTTTTCCTGAAATGTTTGAACCATTTTCTGTATCGGGCGT
>NZ_LWFH01000167.1:0-660 GCF_001635725.1 Oleiphilus sp. HI0066 | reverse complement strand
GCAGTTTCATTCGCATCAAACTCAATCTTCGGAGCGCCCGGTTTTACTGATGCTTGGGTATGCAACACACCAGATTGCTGAGAAATAATTGCTCGTAGCTCTTCACCTAAAGTTCTTAACACATCCGTTTCAGGGCCAAACACCCGAAACTCAATTGGCGCTTCGACAGGCGGTCCTTGAGAGAAAGGCTTGGCAACAATTTGAACTTGAGTAAAGCTCTCGCTTAACTCAACTTGAAGCTCATCTATTAGGCTTGATGATGCCTCGACATCCTCAGCAGTCACCACCACTTCGGCGTAGTAGTTCTGGTTGCGATTATTCATCAATTGGTTGTAGTAAAACGCCGGAACACTATCCCCAATAGACCAAACCGTTTGTTTTACCTCTGCTTTATTACGAATCAACGCGTCTATTTCCTGCACTAGGGCATCTGCAGCAGGAACACTCGTATTTGATTCAAACCAAACGCGTAACTCGAACATGTCGCGATCAGCGGTCGGAAAGAATACTTTTGGCAAAGAGCCAACAGAAAGCACACCAAAAATACTCAAACCAAGTGCAGTCACAACCGCTAACCATGGCTTACGCAAACTGTGCGCGAGAAAACGCTGATAGCCTTCTGATTTTTCTTTTGAGCTAACACCAACCTGCCACCAGCGA
>NZ_LWFH01000166.1:0-921 GCF_001635725.1 Oleiphilus sp. HI0066 | reverse complement strand
AAACATAGCCTTGGGCAATGACCTGCAGAACAGTACCAAGGCTGCAATAGACTACGTGCATCAAACGCTTAGCAATTCCAGAAACTATTTACACGATTCGTGTAAGAACGAACTCAGAAACTTACCGATGAATCACACAATAAAATTATAAACCTGCGTACAATTCGCCAAAACAATTCAAAGTTACACAAACATGATCATCTCACGCCTACTTCCAATTCTTATCGCACTACTCATTGGAGCTTGTGCTTCTCAACCAGAGAATGACTACCAAAGCATTGAAACATCTCAAGTCGAGCAAGATAACCCGAGGGCAATGTATGAACGGACAGCAGAATTGTTTGCTCGACCAGAGAACCTAGGTCTAGAGTTCTATTCTCCAACATACTATTCCTCAGCAACACGAGCTTTAAAAGATGCTGAGCGATCTCTGAACAATCCTAGAGACAAACAACCGTCCGTTGCACAAGCAACTATCGCTGCTAGAAAACTTTTAGAAAAAGCACAATTAACCAGAGCGGCGATCGAAAGAAATCTGAAAGACTTCGTAAAGCATCGAAACTTACTGGTTGAGTTAGAGGCATCAAAATGGCAACCCGAAGACTGGAAAGACCTACAAAAAGAAATGAAAGAGCTAGTGCTTCTGATTGAGGATGATCGAATTAAGAAAGCTCTGAAGCTTGAACCAAGTGTTCGCAAAAGCATGTATGAGCTAGAGATTAATACTCTACTCGTGTCGAGTTTGAATCAAGCACGAAAAACACTCGATCGTGCAGAAAAAGCTGAAGCCGAAAATTATTCCCCTTACTATTTTAACCAAGCTCAGGCACTTATCGCCGACACGGAAATATACATTCGTGGTAACTACCGTGACCGACGCGGTATCGCATACAGATCTCAAAAGGCAGATACCGAAGCACT
>NZ_LWFH01000165.1:0-767 GCF_001635725.1 Oleiphilus sp. HI0066 | reverse complement strand
CGACTTTTTCTAAGTGCCCGATAACTTCAGCTGCGGCTCGGCCATATGGCGCAACAGCTGGGTTTGCGTATGCAATGCAGTCGAGCTCCCTTGGTGAGTCGAATTCGAATTTGGCGTTTTGCTCGTGCGTCACAAGAACCAATTGCCCAATCGCATAAGTAAACTCAGAATCGTCGACTACGAAAGATGGGGCAAGCGTTGTGCCTACTTCTCCTGCCGAAAGAAATATATCAAACGGAGCACCTCGTGAAATCTGGGAGGTGAGTTTGCCTGTTGATGCAGAAGAGATGCTTAATTTACTTTGGGTATATGCGTTAGACAGCTTTTCAAGCGTTGGTTTGAAGTTCGAAGCTACGGCGATGCGTACTTCCGAGCTAAACGAAACATCCGCAAAGAACGTGAAGAAAACAAGCAGAGTGTAATGTTTTATGCGCATAGAGTGTGTGAGTGCATATGATGACACTTGATTTTAAATTTAAACACTAGCGAATTAGAAGATCTTAGACCACAATTGCCGCGAATTTATTGATCACGAGAAATGTTGTGCGTATCGAATATTGTAAAGTTGAAGATTTGAATTTTGGAGATGATCTAAACGTATGGTTGTGGCCAAAGTTGATACCTGAATGTCTGGGAGTCAAAGATAAGACTGCATTGTTAGGTATTGGCACAATCTTAAATCAGCGCACTTTCGATACGAACCTAGCCGGTGTTGAAAAGGCGTTTATCTTTGGGTCAGGATGCGCAGGTGAGCAGCCGATTATTCC
>NZ_LWFH01000164.1:0-1074 GCF_001635725.1 Oleiphilus sp. HI0066 | reverse complement strand
TTATAAAGCCGACGGTCCGGTTCTTGAAGCGTTAACTAACGAAGGCAAGTTAGTTCTTAGCAAAAAGTTCTCGCACAGCTACCCGCATTGCTGGCGTACAAAAACGCCACTAATCTTCCGTGCAACGCCTCAGTGGTTTGTGAGCATGACGGAAAATGGCTTGAAAGATAAAGCGCTAGAAGCTGTGAAAGGCGTTAAATGGGTGCCATCTTGGGGTCAAAATCGTATTGAAGCGATGCTTGAGCAAAGCCCTGATTGGTGTATCTCACGTCAGCGTACTTGGGGTGTTCCGATTGCCTTGTTCGTGCACAAAGAAACTCAAGAACTTCATCCAAAAACGTCAGAGCTGATTGAACAAGTGGCTCAGCGTGTCGAAGGCACTGGCATGGATGCATGGTTCGATTTAGATGCTTCAGAGCTACTTGGCGATGATGCAGACAACTGGAACAAAGTAACCGATACCTTAGATGTATGGTTCGACTCTGGTGTGACACATGCAGCGGTACTTGAACAGCGCGCAGAGCTTGGTCAATACCCGGCAGATCTTTACTTAGAAGGTTCGGATCAGCACCGTGGTTGGTTCCAGTCATCTTTGAAAACTGGTATTGCGATCAAGGGTGAAGCGCCATACAAGCAAGTGCTTACACATGGCTTTACCGTGGATGGTGAAGGCCGCAAGATGTCTAAGTCCATTGGTAACGTGGTTTCGCCGCAAGAAGTGATGAACAAGCTTGGTGCAGATATCCTACGTTTGTGGGTTGCTGCGACGGACTACAGCGGTGACATGACGGTATCGGATGAAATCCTCAAGCGTACAGCAGATTCATATCGCCGTATTCGTAATACCGCGCGATTCTTGTTAAGTAATATCAATGGTTTTGATCCAAAAGCGGACTTAGTACCGAATGATCAAATGATTGCACTAGATCGTTGGGCTGTAGATCAGGCACTTCAACTGCAAGCAGAGCTTCAAGAAGCGTATGACAACTACAACTTCTTAGGCGTGTTCCAGAAGTTGGTTCAGTTCTGTGTTGGTGAGTTGGGTGGTTTCTACTTAGATATCATCAAAGACCG
>NZ_LWFH01000163.1:0-1644 GCF_001635725.1 Oleiphilus sp. HI0066 | reverse complement strand
CGTGAGTACCGCGATCTGCAGAGTTAGGGAACAGAATGTTAACGGCATTTGCCCATTTTGTTTGCTCTTCATCTTGAAGAATTTTGCCTAGGTAGTAGTTATTGCCTAGTGAAAGGTCACATACTCCTTCATAAATAGCTTTTACTTGTGCGCGATCATTGCCTTGTGGTTTGCGAGCAAGGTTTGCTTTAACGCCCTTCAACCATGTTTCCGTTTCTGCTTCGCCGTGATGAGCGATCATTGAAGCGATCAACGCTAAATTATATGGGTGTTTGCCGCTACGAGTACAAATACGACCTTTCCATTTTTCATCGGCAAGCTCTTCATATGTTGTGATTTCGCCATCTTTTACACGTTCGTTTGATGCGTAGATAGAGCGAGTACGAGTCGTAAGACCAAACCACAGTCCTTCTGGATCACGATATTGGCTAGGAATATTGCTGTTAAGAGTATCTGAGTTAACAGCCTGAACTAAATCCATTTCAACAACTTCATTTAGGCGGCCAATATCAACAGTGAATACTAAGTCAGCCGGAGAGTTAGCACCCTCACGCTTAAGGCGCTCTGCTAGACCTTTCTTGGCAAATACCACGTTTACCTTGATTCCTGTCTCTTCAGTGAAGCCTTTGAATAATGGTTCTACCAAAAATGGTTGGCGGTATGAGTAGACATTGACTTCTTCTGATGCAATCGCACTGCTGCTTACTGAGGTAAATAGCATTGCGGCGAGTAGTGACTTAATTCCAAAACGCATGGTTTATCCTTAATGAAGTTAATAATGAGAACGATTTCAATTTTAATATCGAGAATGCATTAAGCAAGCTTTTTATGCAAGTAAATAACTTGTCTTGATCTGGGCCAATATGCGTATTCCTTGCTAGTCTTAAGACAAGTTCTACAAAAAGTTTGTATATAAATGACTTTATTGAAAATTTTCTCGGTCTTTCTGCTCGGTTTCAGCTTGCTTTTGCAAGGCTGTGCAACGTCAAGAACCACAACGCATTATGGTTTTTTTGAGGCAGAGAACTCGCAAGGCGAGTTGAGACAGTTTCGTGTTCATTGGGAAACTATTGACGTACAAGGGTTCAACTCCCGAGAACGCTATTCAACTCCTCTCGTATTACAGGCTCAGTGCTCGCAGCGCGCTGTGCGCTTCTATGATGCTAATTTTCGGGCGCAAAGAGCGTGCATCCCTAATGATCAGTTAGGGATTGCTTACTGTGGGTCTGAGCGCAAAGATCTAGATCACAGGGCGTTACCCATAGAAAAAGGTAAGGCTTGTGCTTATGTTGTCGACGCGAAAGGGGCTGGGGAGATCAAATATTTAGGTGATGAAATCCAGATAATCATGCGTTGTCAGCCTAAAGAGCCTCAGGTAAGGGTTGGTAGGAAGTGGGTAAACCGTGATTATCTTAAGCCATCGAGTATTCCCTATGTGGTTTCGACTAAGACCGTACCTGGTAGTGATAAGGATGGGCACGTACCTCAATTATGGAATCATTCGTCGGTATGTGACCCAACGCAGGGTCGTTAATTACTATACGTTACAAAGGCTTACAGGCTTTAGTGGTATCAATTTTTGAGTGAGTCATAATAACGAGAATTGTGCGTGTTAACGGGTAAAGAGAACGAGATATGAGTGTT
>NZ_LWFH01000162.1:0-716 GCF_001635725.1 Oleiphilus sp. HI0066 | reverse complement strand
CAGGCTATCTAACTTAAACCTTGTAGAAGTCTCTATACCACTCAACAAAGTTCGCAACACCCTCTTCTAAGGGCGTTGACGGCTTGTAATCAACATCTTTGATTAATGCATCGACATTGGCGTAGGTTGCAAGTACATCACCCGGCTGCATTGGAAGAAGATTTTTCTCTGCTTTCTTACCAACGTTTTCTTCGATCAACTCTATATAACGGAGCAATTCACATGGATTATTGCTACCAATGTTATAGATGCGATAAGGCGCTCTAGATGTGGCTGAATCAGGATCTACTCCAGACCAATCGGGATTTGAAGCAGCAGTATTGTCTAAGGTACGAATAACGCCCTCGACAATATCGTCAATATAGGTGAAGTCACGCTGATGCTTACCATAATTAAATACGTCGATAGGTTTCCCTTCGATAATATTCTTAGTAAACATAAACAAGGCCATGTCAGGTCGTCCCCAAGGGCCATATACCGTGAAAAACCGTAAGCCAGTCGTCGGCAATCCGAACAAGTGACTATACGTGTGTGCCATCAATTCATTCGACTTCTTAGACGCAGCATACAGGCTTACTGGATGGTCGACATTGTCATGCACAGAAAACGGCATACTTTCATTAGCACCATATACGGAACTACTTGATGCATAAACAAGATGCTCAACTTCGTGATGACGACAACCTTCAAGAATATTCGTGAATCCAACGATATTC
>NZ_LWFH01000161.1:0-1052 GCF_001635725.1 Oleiphilus sp. HI0066 | reverse complement strand
ATATTTTAAGGTTTGCAATAATAAGCTTTCGTGACTAGGAATCAACGTACAGTTACTATAAAGAACACAATAACATTAACACCGAGATCAACTAGCTCAAATGCAGCGCTCTATTTTCTTTGCAGCAATCTTATTCTCACTCTCTGTTCAGGCAAATGAATCCGAGCTTCCAAGCTTTGGAAACGCAAGCTCTACAATCATTTCGATCGAACAGGAACGCGAGTTAGGCACTGCATGGCTATCTGCGCTACGAGGCCAAGTTCGCACCTATGAACAACCTAGCGTCGAAGAATATCTTGAACAACTTGTCTACTCTCTCGCCCCGAACTCTACAGTCGCTGACAAATCATTTCGCTTTGTCATCCTTAACAGCCCAGAGTTAAACGCGTTCGCGGTACCCGGAAGCGTTATCGGTATCAATGCGGGACTATTTTTACATGCCGCGAATGAACAAGAATTTGCTTCTGTTCTTGCTCACGAATTGGCGCATTTGAGTCAACGCCATTACGCACGACGACTTCAAAAGCAGGAGCTCAGCACCCCGCTAACCCTCGCAGGCATATTGGCAAGCGCTGTAATCGCAGCCACAACTGGCGCCGAGGCAGGAATCGCGACACTTGCATCAACCCAAGCGATGTCTGTAGAAAAAGCACTTAGCTATTCACGCTCGAACGAAGAAGAAGCAGACCGAATTGGCATCGAAACCATGTACAAATCTAATTTCGATCCAAGAGCAATGCCACGCATGTTCGAAACCATGCTCAAAAATGCAAGACTACAAGGCTCTTCACCACCCGAATATCTCTCAACTCACCCCTTATCTGAAAATCGAGTTGCCGATACAAAAAACCGCGCCGAACAATATCCCATCAAGCAATACCGTGATAACTTTCAATTTCATATATCTAAAGCGATCGTCGCAACAGATTTCGCAGAGTCGAAAGAGTCTGCGATCAAATACTATCGATCAACTATAGAAAAAGGTCAGCATAAAAATGTCGATGCGACAAGATTCGCACTGGCGTACGCCTTATTTGATAGCAAACCTAAAG
>NZ_LWFH01000160.1:0-960 GCF_001635725.1 Oleiphilus sp. HI0066 | reverse complement strand
CGCCAAGAATCTTCTCTGCACCTGCTAATGCAACTGCTGATACTTCTGCACGTAGTTCTTCACGTACACGATTCTTTTCTTGCTCAATTTCTGCTTGCGCTGCATTCAGAAGACGATCGCCTTCAGTTTTTGCAGTTTCTTTAGCCTCGTCAACGATTTGGCTAGCACGCTTGTTCGCTTGCTCAATAAGCTCAGCTGCTTTAGTTTTTGCTTCTTTCAATTCTTCATCTGCTTTTTGTTGAGCAAGTTCCAAATCTTTTGAAGCACGGTCAGCTGCAGCTAAACCATCGGAAATCTTCTTTTCACGCTCTTGCATGGCAGCCATGATTGGCGGCCATACATATTTCATGCAGAACAACACGAAAACAGCGAAGAAGATTATTTGTCCTATAAGTGTGTAATTAAGATTCACACCAATAACCTCGCTTTGTTGCCGGTTTACTTAGTCAGAAATACTTAAACCTTAATGGATTAAGCACCAACACCTGGAGCAACTACGAAGATCAAGTACATAGCAATACCAACACCGATGATTGGAATAGCATCGATCAAACCAGCAAGTAAGAACATCTTACCTTGTAGCATTGGGCCAAGCTCTGGCTGACGCGCTGTGCCTTCAAGCAAACGGCCGCCTAGAAGACCCATACCTACTGCTGCACCAAGTGCACCCAAACCAAGCATAATTGCAGCTGCAATGATTACTAGTTCCATTTTTTTCTCCTATCTTTTAGATTTCAATTTAAAAATGAAGTGAGTAAAACTCGTTTAGTGGTCTTCGTGAGCCATGCTCAAGTAAACCACGGTTAAAACCATAAATATGAACGCCTGAAGAGTGATAACTAGAATATGGAAAATCGCCCAACCTAGTTGTAAGAAGCCACCAAACAGACCAAAGAATAGTCCCGCGCTGTACATAACGGCGATCAAAATAAAGATCATTTCGCCTGCATACATGTTACC
>NZ_LWFH01000159.1:0-996 GCF_001635725.1 Oleiphilus sp. HI0066 | reverse complement strand
AAGCTTTATTTGTTCATCAGTTAAAGAAGCTTCTGCACGCATATTGCCTTTAGCTCGCTTAACATAGTCTGCCTTTATTGTCTTGATTACCGGAACGCAGTCGTCTGAGATGTTCATTCCTATTAGGTAGCCTGTTGCAGATTCTGCAATCAGAATGCTGGCAACAGCATGAACCGAGCCAATATGATTTTGTACAGACTTTTTGTTGGTGAGCGTTACGACCGAACGGTTCGTCGTTAGTTCTTCTACTTTGATACCGGTTGTGCCCGTGTATTTGACAGTTTTTCCGAAAAGCGTGCTTAAGGCTTTTGTTCGCATAAATTCGGGTAATTTATACACATTACTGACAATTGTGTTGAGTTTGTTGGGCTTTGCCACACAGCACTCCTAGTTTGTTTCTATGAATAAGTGTGCCGGCAGTTTGACCATCTGCTGTAGTTCTGTCAACGCAATAGATAAGTCCAAATATGGATCTAAATCACTGTAGATTCTAAGGAATGGTTTGTATAATCAACGCCGATTTTTTCGAGGAGTAATCTAGATGTCAGACTTAAAAGCAAAATTTGAAGAAACAGTAAACTACGTACAAACAGCTGAAGGTGACTTTCAGCCATCGAACGAGCTTAAGCTAAAGATGTACGCTTTGTTCAAGCAAGCTACAGAAGGTGATGTGACAGGTAAAAAACCTGGCATGATGGACTTCGTTGGTCGCGCTAAATATCAAGCATGGGAAGACCTTAAAGGTGCGAGTGCAGATGAAGCGATGCAGCAATACATCGATGCAATTGAAGAGTTAAAAGCTTAGGTCTTTTGAGTATTTGCGTGCTTTGCATAATCTGGTAAAGTGCGCACACTTAAATAAGAAAGATAGTTCAGGCGGTCAACATGGATGCGAAGATTGTTCTAGATGAAGCTCAGCCAGGGCTTGCGGATCGTATGACAAAAGTATGTCAGAAGAACGCTTTATGTGAGCGTACATTCCATACTTACGAGCAG
>NZ_LWFH01000158.1:0-17743 GCF_001635725.1 Oleiphilus sp. HI0066 | reverse complement strand
AGAATAGGGGCGCCAGCGACAACATAACACTGCGCATTGCACTGCAGTCGCCAGTCATGCTGTTCTTTTCTGAGAATTGATTGCGCGAAGATCTGCTCGTTCATTTCGGCTGTTGTTGAAAGCTCAAAACCTTGTGCGTCGTAGAGCATGACTTTATCGATGCCGTATTCAATTTGCAGATTCCAGCTGAGATCAGATAGCGCATTTTCAATGGATTGACTGTTTTCAGTTGCCAATAACTTCGCGAGACCTTGGTTCCGTGCGGTGAATAAAGACAGCTGCGATATCTTTTGGCCTTCGACATCTAGCAAGGCTTGAAATTGTTTTTGATTGCGCTCGAAGATTGTATTCATCGCCACGTTGAACTGGCTAGATGTCGCATTAGTGAGAACCAATAAAACAAACACAAACAGCACCGCTAGTACGAGGCTAGTTAGGCCGAAAGCTTGCCACTTAATGCTAAATTGTGGTTTTTGTGTTTGTTTCAATGCGGTAGATCCTTTTACCAGCGGTAGGCAATTTGCAGCATGGCTGCGTGCCAATATCGATTGCGACTGATGTTCATGTTGTCGCGGTTAAATAAACGAGACCATCCGTCTATGTAATGCAGTTCGCCTCGGATGAGCCAATCTTCGCTCGGTCTCCATGTTTGACCGATATTAACATCTACAAAGTGTCCGCGTGGATCAGCAAAGCTGACATCGCGTTGTTTGTTGTAGTCATAACGTACATAGGTTTCGTGTTGATCACTCCAGCGATATAAACCCTGAATATAAAACGACTCTTCATAACCAAGGTATCGAATCGTATTTTGCGTATATTGCTGAATTACACCTGGGTAGGTGGCATTCAAAGACGTTAATGCTGAAGATCCCGCGATTGTCTGGGCTAGATCTAAATTAATGTTCGACTGAAACTTATGACGCGAGTATTCAGCGGTCACAGCCCATTCAAAGGCGTTGTATTCTAATGAAGTCAGAACTGTTTCGGAATAGAACGAAGAATCATCTGCGTAAATTTGCACATCATTCAAGTCAGGTGATCCAGGCAATATCGCATTTGCTGGCACGTTAATTAAGGGGTTGAGGTCGATCGTATATTCGGGTCGATAGTAAGTGATGGCAGCGCGCCAACCATTGAACTCTGAACCATAAGCAAGTTTTGCCAATAAACCTGAATCGCCCTTTAAATTACTTGGCTCAAGTTGCGAAGCTTCTTGCGCCTCATCCATATCGGTTACAGGTTGGTTGTAGAAGACTTGAAAGCTAAGTGCATTTTCACCCAAAGACTTCGACCAATGCAGCTCAGCACCATCTGCAGAGTAGAAGGAATTACGCGTCTGATCGTAGTACACCGATTGCGGCATGATCACACCTGTGCGGGTATGAGGAATATCGCGCGTTTCATTGTAAAAGCCGAAAGAGGAACGAATTCGTCCTAAGCGGGCTGTTAGTTGGCTATCTTCACTGCGATAGAGCGGATGACTCAAAAATGCATAATCAACGCGTAAGTCGTTGCCGCTTGTCTCACTGACTTTCCGTCCGAGCAATTGCCCAGAAAAACGTAGGTCTTTATATACTTTTGTTGAGAATAGAGCGCCGGCTTCCCACATATCGACAGAAGCTTGGTCATCAGATTGCGCTAAAAAGTTGTGGTCGCTCGAATAGATGAGGCTTTGACTTAAAAAGCCTTCAACTTGGTTTTGGCTAAACCATTGCTCGGCTTGTGCAATGTTTGCCAACGCAAACAAGCTGCTAATGTACGCGAATGGCTTTAATATTTTCATGGTCGTAGTCTTGCTGGATGTAACCGATCGCACCAGGAGTATTTGCAATGGTTTGGATCATTTCTTCTTTTGAGGATAAAGCAACAGGCGCTTGCCCAGTGCCGGAATAAACGAGACGCTGCCAGATGGCGTCAAGCTGCCTTGGGAAGACTCCCAATACTTGCTTGCAGAATGCTTTATGTGTTTTCTGATCTTGGCTCAGTACGTAGACTTGTACGCGTTGCCCGTCCGACCATAGACGCTTTTTCATTGTAAAGATCGCTCTTACTTCCTTGAGCTGCAATTCGTTTCTGTCTACCGATGCATGACCAATGACAGTAATGGCATGTGTTGTAGGAGAGCAAACACTGAATCCTATCAATGTACCTAATATCAATACTCGCCAGTACCGCCTCACCTTTGTTGTAAGTCGCACGGTAGTTTTACTTTTATTAGTTAGAGTTGTTTTATCGTTTTGCTGTGTATTTATTCACTATAGCAAGCTCATCCAACTCTACTGCGCAATGTACAAGAAAATACAAAACGTTACGTCAGGCTTTTTTTAGGAATTTTGTATGAGAGTGTAACAAGTCAGGCAGGGTGAAGAAGCTTGACTATACTAGCCGCCATCAAACTTAATTAGGTGGACAGTGGCTGTGTTTGTTATTCGTTTAATCGCTTTATATTTCACCTTCGTGATGCTGTCAGTATGTGGGCACAGCGACAGCTCTAGCCATGATGACCATGACCATAGTGGCCATAAAAGCACTCACAACAATAGCCAAGGACATGATGCTCACCATGAAGAGTCACACAATCATGAGCATCGCGCAGAATACACCTTTAAAGACTCCGAGTTCTCTCGTTCAGGCCTATTCCTGAACTCCATAATGAAGATCCCAAGATCGCTGCCTTGGGCGAGAAGCTATTTCATGATCCTCAACTGAGCAGCGACGGCACTGTCGTATGTGCGAGCTGTCATATTGTAGCGCTCGGTGGAGATGATGGTTTAGTAAAATCTCTAGGTGTTGCGGGTGCTGAGGGTGATGTAAATCCACCTTCAGTGCTAAATGTAAGCCTGAATGCTCGACAGTTCTGGAATGGTCGCGCTCTAGATTTGCGCGAACAGCTGCAAGGGCCTATCCACAATCCTATTGAAATGAACAACAATTGGGATTTAGTTGCTGAGCGTCTTAGATCAAATCAAGATTACGTAAAAGCTTTCGCCGATGCATTCAACGCAGGTATCACGCAGAAAAACATTGAGGATGCATTACTAAGTTACGAGCGCACTATGGTCAGGCCGAATAGCGATTTTGATGCGTTTATACAGGGTGATGAACTTGCGTTTACTGAACCTGAATTAAAAGGCTTCGAATCATTTAACGACTTGGGCTGTGTGTCTTGTCATCAAGGAGCAAATCTGGGGGGTAACTTATACCAACGTCTTGGTTTGTTTCACGACTATTTTGCGGACAAAGAGCAGATACATGAATCGGACTATGGTTTATACCTAGTAACTGGAGACGAAAAAGACCGTTATAAGTTTCGTGTTCCTGGCCTAAGAAATGTTGCACAAACAGCCCCTTATTTTCATGACGGAACATCTCCGACCTTGCATGATGCGGTAAGCAAAATGGCCTATTACCAACTCGGGGTGAGCTTAGACGTCAACACTGTTGAGAATATTGTGGCGTTTTTGAAAACGTTAAGCGCTGAGCCGCTAAATGTCGCGGATTCAAGTCATCAAGAGCACGGTTCTGAGGCACAACACGATGATGTTCATGATCAGGAGCATCATCAAATGGATGAGATACCACCTAAAGAGCATGAGCACGAAGAACACCATGATCACGCTCGTCAAACACAGCCCATGAAGCCAAATCTGTATGCGAGTCATCGTCATATGCCGGCGGAGAACGAACAATGAAATTCCCCTCAAGTCGCGCGTTAACCAGTCTCGGTGGTGTTGTGGCATTTGTATTGATTGCCGGAATACTTGTGTTTATGGCGCGGAGCCAAGATGTGCGCGCTTTGCTAGCTTCTTGGAATGGCTTCAATGCAGATCAGATTGGCATCTATAACCAACTTGTGAAGCTTCAATCGGCAGGTGAACTTAATTACGATGAAGTCTCGATGAGTTTATTTGAAAGTGCCAATCATCAGCAAACGTATCGCACTGATCTTCAGCAGTATTATCCGCATATCTCAAATGAATTCGATGCTGGTTTAGCGCAAGATTTTCGGCGCTTTGAGTCCAGTGTTGAAGGCTTCAAAACACAATTGGCTCTGACGCGAAATTCCACGCGTTTCTTAATTCAACGTAAAACTGAACTGCTATCCCAAACGAATCTATCTGATGCTGGTAAGCACAAATTAGAGCTCGATATTATTAATTTTGCTTTGAAGCCGACGCCTTTTAATAGCGGCGCAATTGATAGAGCGCTCATCCAAATTTCTGCGACGTATGTTGGTGACGACGCCTTACTGGAAGCGTTTAAACAGCATAAGCAAAAAGTCTTAGAAGGTTACAGCGATACCTTAACTTTAATCGATCGTATTGATGGTCTCATTTCGGAATCAACCTTCAACACCGTAGCGCAAAAACTCGAAAATGAATTGGCGGTATATAGCCGCTCTGTGAACGGTTTTGCCGTGTCGTTGATCGCATTAATTCTGGCATTGTTGGTGCGCGTGGTGATGTTGTCGCGTCGTGCTGAGAACGCTGTGAAAGAGCTATCGTTCGTCGAATGAAGAGTTTGATGTTGAGGAAAAAACCTATGACTTCTCAGGACGTCGCGTGTTATTGGTTGATGATAATGCAATCAACCGGACTGTTGCTGAGTTAATGCTTGATAAGGTTGGTGTCGAGGTGATTATGGCTGAAGATGGCAAACAAGCCGTTGATACCTTAAACGAACAGTCGATTGACCTTGTCTTTATGGACTGTCAGATGCCGGTCATGGATGGCTATGAAGCTAGCCGAACGATTCGTCAATTAAGCAATCCGCTTAAGCGTGATGTGCCGATTGTTGCGATGACCGCAAATGCGATGAAAGGCGATAAGGAGATGTGTTTAGAAGCAGGCATGGATGATTATATTTCTAAGCCTGTCGAAGCACAGTTGCTCTATGAGCTGATGAGTAAATAGTTAGATCACACGCATTCAGAAGGAATTGCCGCGCGATTAAGCTAATCTAGCGGGAGAGTTATATTGGGGTCAGAGTAAAACGACTCTGACCCCAGATTTTCAATCTTAATTAAAGATTTAGTTCTGCAGGAAGCAATACGCGGTCAATCGGATGGATACGACCATTACTTGTTAAGATATTTCCAGCACGTAAGATCAACTCTGGATCTGCGACACGTGTTTCGATATCGCCAAGTGTGCGGCCATCAGGTTTGATGACTGGACCAAGCACGGTATCGATTTCATCTGCAACAAGAAGGTCTTTCAAGGTCAGTGCAGTGTCACCGGTTCCTACCGTCACGTGATAGGTAATGACGGTCTCAAGTGCTGTTGCTAAATCTAGCCCCGTAAGACCAGGTAGCGCTGCAAGCACAACGTCAAGAGCTTCTTGCTCTGTGCTCACATTAACACCTAAGTCTTTCACAAGCTGGATGAATGCAGCGTCAGTCGGCGCGAATACCGTTAAGCCCGGCACGGTGCTCAAGATGTCAACTAAGCCTTCGCCAGCAGCTTTGCCTGCATCAACTGCAAGAATACCTTGCAGCAAAATATCAAAGTCATTCGGATTGCTATCGACGCCTTCAAGTGAGCTGACTGCGATAGCTGTGCCTGCGATAGTTGGGAGATCACTTTGTCCTGCCGCTGGCAGGTCGAGTGGAATAAGTACGCGATTGATGGAGTGCACGATACCATTGCTTGCTTTTGTACCACGCTTCCAGAATGACAGTTTAGGATTCTTAAATTCTGGGTCGTTATCTACGAGCTGAAGTCCAACAGGTAAGATGCTAGCACCATCAAGTAGGGTTGGTACTTCGCCGTTATATATGACGCTGAATTTAGAACGTGATTCAGGAGCAACATGGTAAAGCAGAATGTTACGCAGAATATCGATGGCTGCATCCTCGTCACCGCCAGATAATCCTAGCAGTGTGGCGAAGATCGCGTTGAATGCGCCCTCTTCGCTATTCCCTTCATAGCCGAAGTCACGAGCCAAGCGCAAAAATGCAGCGTCACTTGGAGCGAATACTGTTACGTCGATCTTTTCGCTGGCAAGTGTTTCAGCAAGACCAGCTGCTTGAACCGCGGCTAATAAAATATCGTTATCATAACGGCGATGATCGAAGCCATTGCCACTCTTAGCAACGATTTCGGTAATGGTAGGTTTAGGTTTGTCGGCGCCTCCAAATTTGAAGAACGACCAAGCGTTTGCCGATACAGAAACGGTAGACGCAATCATGCCTGCGCAAAGTAGGCGCAAAGCTTTTGAATTTTTCATTGTTAACTCCTATCTAGCGAGAAAGTCCGATTTTTACTGCTTCGATTTTCGGGCTGCCAAAGCAGTCCAGATAAGAGTGGCCACTCAACACAACTAACGTTGATATGAGCCCTTACGTGTTTACTTTTTGTTCGGTTTAGTAAGTTTATGTATTTTGTCGAACTAGGGTGAAAACTGAGAACTGAGCAGGATAGAGGCGGATAGGGTAGATCTGAAGATACTGAGAGATAGGGATTGGGGTCCGAGTACTAGTACTCGGACCCCAATGTTGGAGGTTTAGTCAAACCATCTGCGCGTTTTATTGACGAATGCAACCAGCGACAACATCACTGGAACTTCTACCAATACACCTACAACCGTTGCAAGGGCTGCTCCAGAGTGTAAGCCAAAAAGTGAAATGGCGACTGCGACGGCAAGTTCAAAGAAGTTTGATGTGCCAATTAAACATGCGGGTGCGGCAACATTATGCGGAAGCTTTAAGGTTTTTGCTGCGCCGTAACCGACGGCAAAAATGAAGTAGGTTTGAATCAAAAGTGGGATTGCAATCAACACAATCGCCAAGGGTTGGTTCAAGATAGTTTGCGCTTGGAAGCCAAACAACAATACAACAGTGGCAAGCAGGCCGGTGACTGACCAAGGTTTTATCTGGCTCAAGAACTGCTCTAATTTTTCATGGTTGTCGGGTTTATCGAGCTTCTTGCGGGTGATAACGCCTGCGACTAACGGAATGACGACATAGAGTAATACCGAGAGTAATAGTGTTTCCCACGGCACAGTAATGTCACTCAGGCCAAGCAAAAATGCGGCGATTGGCGCGAAGGCAAAGATCATAATGAGATCGTTTACAGACACTTGAACCAATGTGTAATTTGGATCGCCCTTCGTGAGTTGGCTCCATACAAACACCATGGCGGTACAGGGTGCAACGCCCAGCAATATCATTCCCGCGATATATTCGGAGGCAGTTTGAGGGTCAACCATGTCCGCGAAAATGACTTTAAAGAACAGCCAGCCAAGTGCAGCCATTGTGAAAGGTTTAATCAACCAGTTGATGACAACTGTCAGCACTATACCTTTGGGTTTTTTACCGACCTCTTTGACGGCACTAAAATCGATTTGCACCATCATCGGATAGATCATGAGCCAGATAAATAAGGCCACAGGTATATTCACATGGGCATATTCAAATCCGGCAATCGCTTCAAAAGTGGAGGGTGCGAGCACACCTAACAATATTCCTGCACCAATGCTTAAGGCGACCCAGACGCTAAGGTAGCGTTCAAAAATTCCCATTGTAGATCCTTTTAGAAATTTGAATTAAGCCAAAGA
Source organism: Oleiphilus sp. HI0066 (assembly GCF_001635725.1). Lineage (NCBI taxonomy): Bacteria > Pseudomonadati > Pseudomonadota > Gammaproteobacteria > Oceanospirillales > Oleiphilaceae > Oleiphilus > Oleiphilus sp. HI0066. The sequence goes on along the minus strand of NZ_LWFH01000158.1, from coordinate 10,183 downwards.
CTCTTTTATTTGAGCGATAAACGACTCGCGATCACTTGTGTCAAAACTGAGCATTTTCTGGACGCGCGCTTCGATCTCTTTAATGCAGGCATCAAAGGCTACTTTCTGATCTTCCTCGCTGCCTTCAACTTTTGACGGATCTGCTAGGCCCCAGTGCAGTTTCACTTGTTTCCCAAACCAAACTGGGCAGGCCTCTTTCGCTGCTTGATCGCACACGGTAATCGCGATATCGATCCCTTCGTCTAATAAGTCTGGTGAGAACTCATCCCAAGATTGGCTTTTTAAGCCTTCGGTTTCATAGCCATGCTCTTTCAAATATTGAATGCTCAAGGGGTGAACTTGGCCGCTAGGGCTGCTACCTGCGCTATAGGCTTTTAACTTCTGATCACCGAGTTTATTGGTGATTGCTTCACTAAGAATGCTGCGACAACGATTATGAGTGCAAATGTAGAGCATGGAGATCATGGTGCTTCTCAAAGACGAAAACACCATAGTATAGAGCAAATTTAATGACAGTTTTATTGCTAGGTGGTTGTTGTTTGCTCGGAAGCAAGGCTGAAGAAGCTTAGCTCACCTAAATGCGGATAATAAGCCTCAAGGTCGATAAAAATTGGGCGTTTGTTTTGTCCACTTTTTAAATGCGTTGCAGAAATTTGCCGCGTCTGAAAAGCCCAATTCGAAGGCAATATCTTCATTGGTAAAGTCGCCTTGTTGAAGCATTGCGATCGCAATTTGGCAACGAATTTTGCCCATCAAAGTATTGTAATTTAGACCGATCTTTCCAAGTTTTCGTCGGAAGGTGCGTTCACTCATACACATGGCTTCGGCAATGGCTTTGGAGTTAGGGTAGCTATCGCCGTCATTTCGCACTAAGCGGTCGAACTTGTTGACCAATGCGAACTCATCTTTCAGTGTTTGCATAAGTTGATTCAGTTGCTCAATGCTGTCTTTCAATTCATGCTTTGCACGGTAAGCGTATGTGAGCTCTTGTTTAAGATGAGCAAGGTCCACTACCCATTCATTGAATTTTGCGTCATCTTCAATCTCGCAATCAAAGTGACTGCGATAGAAGGCTTTATCCGCCTCTGTAAGTTTTAGAACGAATTTTAAAGCACGTGTTTTAACTGGACTGCCCGTGATCTCGCGCGAGACGGCTTGCATGCCGCCGATCGTTAACTCGAATATCATGTGCAGTAAACGCTCACTCAGTCCTGATACGTTTACAAGCCGATGGGTCAGTTCTTCTTGATCTTGGATAATCGTGAGATCAGTAAAGCTGCCTAGCAGCTCGTAATAGCTGTGTGAGATTTCGAGTGCATCATAGAGTGATGGTGCATGACGAAAAGCGGTTCCCAAAATACCGAAATTTGCGAGTGAATATTCGCTCGCGACATGAATACCCAAACCAATCAAGAATTGATCTTCAACCACACGTGATAAACCATCAAGGGCAATGTGTGAGGGTATGAATGGCTCATTGAGCAGAATGTCTAGCTCTAACTCTTTTTCGAGATGTTCACACCAAGCAGTTTGTCCCTGTCGCTTGAGTCGTTTGAGAATGAGCGAAAGCTCAAAGCTCGGATAGTTTTGATCACCTAGGCTAGCTATTTGCTTGAATTCAATGTTTTGTTCTGGGCTTGCTATCGACATCGTTATTACTTTGCTCACATCCATGAATAGACTAAATACTAAACCGCTTTTTATGTGATCGCCAACGTAACTCTGTTATCCATTTCCCACTTCTGATTCTGCAATCGCTTGCGTGTGTGCAAAGCGGCCAATTTTCCTTTTTTGAGAGCTTTGAGCTCAATAAGGGGGCATTGTGTTGGTGAAATCAGCAAAGCTGTTATTTTCTGCCCTCTTCAAATCTGGCTTTTTCGTTTTAACTGCTCGCGTGGCGTAGTTCGCAGTTGATGCCACATTACTTTTTAATCAATTAATAACTGTGGTGAAAACAATGATAAAAACGAAATCATTTTCTTCGCACGTCATTAAAACAACATTAGGCCTGTCGCTGGCAGCAGGTGTGTCTTTAGGCGCACATGCTATTGGTATTGAGGATGTTGTAAATGGTGGAAATGACTTTGCTTGGGAACAAGTGGAACTTCCGGGCACGAAGTGTAGTGACGGATCGCAATACAAGTTTTGGGTTTATGACAATCCGAATTCTAATAACCTCGTTATAAGCTATGAAGGAGGCGGTGCGTGTTGGGACTACGAGAGTTGCTCTGGTGCACTAGGTCTGCTTGGTGCATCAAACCCGAATGGTCTCTCCGATAACTATATTTATGAGACGAAGGCTAAATTCGTTTCGCCCATTATGAACGGTAACGATCCTGGTTTACCTTTCCGTCGTCGTGAGAATTTGGCAACAAATGGATGGGATGCCGCCTACATGCCGTATTGCACCGGCGATGTACATGTAGGTAATAATGTTCAGGTGTATGACGACCCGACGGGTGTGAATCCACCAATTACCTTCCATCATAATGGCTATGCAAACTCGACTGCGGCCTTGGACTTTCTAAATACGCGTCTAGGGACAATGAACAAAGTGATGATTACGGGCTTCAGTGCTGGTGGTGTAGCGTCTTCGGCGCTTTATCATGAAGTGCGTCAGCGTTTAGACTTCACCAAAGGCTATATGCTGAATGACTCAGGACCATTGTTCCCAGCACCCGATTCGAGCTACAACTCGCGTCAGTTGCACGAGACAATCATTACGGCTTGGGACATGCCTACTGTGCTTGCGAATATGCCTGCTTCATTCAATATTGATGATATGGGCACGGCAAATACCGCGGCGGCAAACTTGTATCCGCAAGATTCATTTGCTTATACGGCTTACAGCACCGACTTTAACTTCTCGCGATTCTCTTATGAGCGTTTCTTCCCGAACATGGATTACAACTCTATTTTGGCGAAGTGGCAGGAAGATCATCAGATCTTGATTGCGCAAATGAATACCTTGCCAAACTATGGCTACATGATTCCTTGGAATCGTCCAATCAATGATAGCCACTGTTCAACCATCGTTACCTTCATAGGCTCACACGCTTGCCCAAGTATTCGTAAAAAACGCTGGTGGGAGTTCCCAATAGGCCAAACGTGGAAGTGCCCAGGTACGTTCTATGGTATGGCGGCATTTCTTGATGCCTTCGTTGCGGGTGCAACATGGCGTTTAGTTGAACCATACAATAACTACAACAACGAAGATCCTGGTTGTGGTATCTACTGTCCATTGATCAGTGATGCGATCTAGATTCTGAGCTTTATTTCCACAGAGTAAACTCAGATAAAAGTCCTTTCCTAGTGCAATGCTAGGAAAGGCAATACACAAAACTAAGAACAACAGAATAATTAGGGTGACACGATGAGAACAAGTATAAAGTTAACCTTCATGGCAACCGTATTAGGGGCATCAGTCGTTGTTGTATTAATGAATCAGGACGATACCGTTGATCCGAGTTTTTTACCCGTGACAGAACAGGTCCCAACGCCTTCTCCAAATCCAGACTCGCATGATGAACGCGTTTCAGGTGTTCAAGGCAGCTATCCCAAGTATTTAACGACAGATACAGTGATTGCCGGTGATGTTGAAATGCCGCCGCAAGATTATGATCCTGAGTTGGCTTATGATGCCAAAATGGAAGCATGGTCAAAGGTCGATCTTGATGTCGTACGCGAAGCCACAACAGATAATTTATATTGGACCATGGCTGCTCAAACTGACGACCCTTCAATCGTTGAGGCCCGAGAAGCGAAGCGCGCTGAGTTAAAAGCGATTGAAACGAAAATGATGGCACGTCACGCCAGCGAACAGGAAATTCGAGACTACTACGCCTATCAGGAAAAACTATCAGAAGACTATGTAATTGTTTTGACCGAGATCTTAGAGCGCTATGGGAATGTGCTCCCAGAAGATGATTATGCAGGGCAAGCTTTAGCGCGAACGATGCACTTGAACAAACTTCAGGAAATGCCGAACAAAATCTCGCGTGCACTTGAGCAGCGTCAAGTATTCATCGATCAGAAGCAGGAATGGATGGCGGATAAAGACGCATATAGAGCTAAACTAGAAGCGCAAGCTGAGGAGGCGAATCGCGCACTCGGCAAAATATAATAAAAGAGTATTCTTATGAAAGGCTCTATTTTTCTGTTTTTAAGCGCCTGCGCTTCAGGTGCTCTATATGCTTTTGCGAATGTCGGGTTTGGGCTTTGGTTACTCGCCTTTGCTTGTTTTGTTCCTTTGTTGCTAGCGCTTGAAAGATCCAAGCGCTTTTATTCTTCTGCGCTCACTGGCTTTGCCATGGGCAGTGTTCTTTATTTCGTTGGGTATTCTTGGCTTCTCGCGCTTAGTGACGGATTTATTCGGGGCGAAGACCATACCGGAAGCTTGCTTTGGCTAGCTTATGGATTCGTCATCGCCTTGCATTTTGCTGTGTTTGCGCTGCTCTACGTCGCGATGCGCAGACTCAATGTCGGGATATTGCTGTCTTCTATGGCTGCTTTGCTCATCATTGAATTCACGCAAGCGAATCTGTTTCCTTTTTACTTGGGTGCATCACTCGTTCGGGCGCCATATCTAGCACAAGCTGCTGATCTTGGTGGCGTCTATTTGCTCAGTGCATGTGTGATCGGTGTAAATGCATGCTGTGTTGTATTGTTGCAAGAGCGTCGTTTCACATCCATGAAGTCTATTGCGAGTACGGTAGGCATTGTGGGAGGTTTATATTTTTATGGGGTTTATCAAGTTCAACAGGAAGAGTCTTTTGTCGCAGAGCCTCAACAACAAATGTCTATTGGGCTTGTGCAAAGTGATATTTATGGCATGTCTCGTCCTGATCAACGTGCAACTGCGCATCAGCAACATCTAGCCTTTAGTCGCAGTCTTATCGCACAGCACGAGATTGATTTGTTAGTTTGGCCTGAAGCGGCATACGGCCGAGCAATACAAGGTACTCTGCCGGTGGATGCTCAGCCTATTCAACAAGATCTTGATACGCCAATCGTTTTCGGAGCCACGCGATTATCGGTCAAACAGGGGCGTTTAAGTCCGCATAATGCCGTGTTTTTAATTGATGAAAATAACCGAGTGGCGAGTCAGTACAGTAAAAATATACTGATTCCTTTTTCAGAATATTTGCCATTCGAGACCATCTTGTCACAGCACGAATCGTTCGTTGCGCAGGTATTTCCGGAATACTCACGTTTTGAAGCGGGTGATTCCTTAACGGCGCTGACCTTTAAAGGACGTCGTATAAGCACACCTATTTGTTATGAAACCGTGATTCCTGAATTAGTGCGCGAGATGGTGGCAAACAATCATGCCGAATTGATTATCTCTGTTGCTAACGATAGTTGGTTTGGAATGAGTAAAGAGCCATACATTCATTTGGCGATGGCCAAATTACGGGCTATCGAACATCGGCGGTGGTTTGTGCGTGCAACGAACGGCGGCATTAGTGCGGTGATAAATCCCGCGGGTCGCGTCGTGAATAATGTGCCTTTAGGTGAAGAGGGTGTTCGCGCCTCTATTGTTGATTGGCGCTCTGAACAGACCCTATACACACTTTACGGAAATTGGTTTGTCAGTGTCGTCATGGGCTTAACCTTACTCACTCTTTTGACTCGCGGCGCCATATTTCGCGTTAAAAAATCTTCTGAACTCGACTTTAAACAGCGTGCTTCATTGACCAAATAGTTGATAAGACTTAGGGAAATGTTTGAGCGTGCTTGCGTAGTTTAGAAGGCTGCTGGCCGGTCCACGTCTTGAATGCTCTACGAAACGTAGAGCTATCGCTAAAACCTATTCGCTCTGCGATTTCACTAATGGTGTAGTTGGTGTTCTTGAGCAGGTTCACAGACTTTTGCTGTTTAAATTTATTAAGCGTTTGTTGATAGCTGGTGTCTTCCTTAGACAACTTACGATGCAATGCGCTTTTCGATAATTGAAGTTGTTCTGCTGCTTGATCAATGCAGGGTAGGTTTGGAATGTGTTGGTCAAATAGCACAAAGAGCCTTTTCTGAATTGAAATCCGTTTTTCACACTTCTTTATCGCATCGTTACACTCAGCGAGTTTGCACCGGTGGATTGCAGGGTTGGCCGTAAGAATTGGGTAGCTTAGGTAATTTGAATCAAATTCGGCACTCAGGGTGTTTTGTTCAAAATGTATTTCACATTGAAAATAGTCTTCATATATTTTCGAATGCCAAGGCTTGTCAAACGGAAGACTTACGCAATTGAATCGAAGCTCTTTCCCGCAGAGCCAAGAAGACTGTTGTTGAATAGTGCTAAGTAGTGCTTCGCAGATAAAGTGTTTTAGTGCTTCCGGTTGCTTGGAGTGATGCGTGACACTGAGTTTCAGGTTATGCACATTTGTGCTTGTTGGTTCTAGCTCAAATAAGCAGGGCACGCCGAACAATAAACGGAAATGATTTAAGTGGTTGAAAGCGTCTTCGAGTGTTTCGCTCGTCATCAACAACTGCCCAAAACCATCTGCTGCGATGACACTAAGTTGCTGTCCATAGGCGAGCCCGATGCCGGCTTCAGCGTCTAATAAGTTGGTGCTTAGACATTCAGTGGTTTCTAATAAATCGATCTTTCCCTGTGGTTTCTCGAGTGCAATGCGCAACGCTTCTGACGCAACGAAAGGAAGGTCGTGTTGTATTAAGGTCTGTTTGAAAAGCTTGATAAAGAGTGTGCTGATCACTTTGTCATCACACCGATGCTGTAAGTGCGTCCCAGTCGACACAATGCTGTCCTCACTCTATTACGATTCTTGTTTTGAACTGCACGAGCCCTACAACAAGCGCAACATCTCGGACGCTTAGGAGACCAAAATCCTATCTCTTTGGAGATGAAAATACAAAATCATTATGTCGTTTGTGTGAGCGAGTAAAAAATATAGTTTCAGTGCGTGTTTAAGGTCGAATATTTCAAATTTTGGACTACGGTTACGCCCAATATAAAAAATCGTTAACCTTAGGCTGAACGTTTATGCATCATTTACACGCAGGGCGTCTGTTAGATGTTCAACAGCGCATCATTTCTCTTATTGCTTTAGGCGGGCAATGGGCGGAATGTTTGGAGCTCATCGCGACAGAAATAGAGCGACTGATTCCGCGTGAAGATGCGTATTGCTCCATTCTCTTTCTGGATGGGAAACATCTACGCCATGGTGCAGCACCTAGCATCAGCAAGGAATATTCCGAGGCGATTGATGGCGCAGAAATCGGCCCTAATGTTGGGTCTTGCGGAACAGCGGCCTATACAGCGAAGAATGTGAATGTGTCGAGTATCGAAACGGATCCACTCTGGGCTGATTACAAAGGCTTAGCCTTAGGCGCGGGACTACGGGCATGCTGGTCTGTCCCGATTATGGCGAGTTATGGCTCAGTGCTTGGCAGTTTTGCCATTTATTTCGGCCACGAATGTGAGTATGACGCAGATCTTGTTGATCTGATTGAGCGCTTTTCTCATCTGGCAGGTTTAGTTCTAGAGAAAAAAATCAACGAAGGGAAATCAAGTCAGCTGCATAAAGCCTTACAACATAACAGCCATCGCTTTGAGAGCTTTGCTAGGGCGATGCCGGATCTAGTTCTCGTGTTCGATGAAGATGGCTATTACGTCGATATTTATGGCGGTGAGATGAAATCATTAGTCTTGCCTGCCAATATGCTTCTTGGGCAGAAATTGTCAGACATCCTCCCTCCTGCAATTAGCACAGCCATGCTCAATGTTATTCATGAGTGTCTCGATCAACAGAAACGTATGGTGTATGAGTATGAGCTAGATGTTCAAACGGGAAATCGTATTTTTGAAGCACGGGTTTCTCCTATTCCTGTTTACGATCTAGATCAGCCTGAAAAGGGGCATGTGATTTGGGTCGCACAAGATGTGTCAGAACGTCGTAAGGCCGATGATACGATCCGAAAGCTCTCCTTTTATGATTCGGTAACGAGTTTGCCAAATAGACGTTTGCTAAAAGAACGTTTGGGGATGCAAGCGAGAAAAGCAAATAGCAAAGGCTTGTTTGGCGCTATTTTATATGTCGATTTGATCGATTTTAAACGTGTGAATGATTCAGTAGGAATGTCTGGTGGTGATGCTCTGGTGGTTGCGATCTCAAAGCGTATCGGTGCGGTCTTGGATCATCGGGATTCTCTAGCGCGTATTGGTGGCGATGACTTTGTAATCTTACTTGATGCGATGAGCGATTCTCTAAAAACGCTGACGCGCGACACAACGAGTATCGCGACGAAAGTACTGTCGGTATTCGACAAGCACTTCAAAGTGGCCGATAAACTGCTAAGAGTTTCAGCGAGAGTTGGAATCAACGTTTTTGGCGGCGAGAACGTTGTCCCTGAAAAATTGATCAATCAGGCTGAGTCTGCGATGTACCGAGCCAAAGAGCTCAACGAGCGCGTCGTGTTTTTTGATGAGACGATCCAAAAAAACCTGATCGAACAACTCCACCTAGAATATGACTTAGAGCATGCGCTGAATAACGAAGAAGTGACGGTGTACTACCAACCTCAAGTTGACAAAACAGGACGTGTAAAAGGCTTCGAAGCATTAATGCGTTGGGAGCACCCAGAAAAAGGTTTTATCTCTCCAGTTGAGTTCATTCCATTAGCAGAAAAACTCGACATCATGCCGCAACTACAAGAACTGGTTTTTCGTCATGTGTGCAGTGTAGTGAAGGTGATGGAGCGCGATGAAAGTATCGCTGAAAACTTCAGAATCGCGGTTAATATCAGTGCTTGCCAGTTTATAAAAGATGATTTTGAAAAGGCCGTGACCTCGGTATTAAGCCGCTATGAAGTCTCTCCAGAAAGAATCACCATAGAGATTACCGAAGGGACTTTACTGACTGAAATAGACGTTGCCATGCGACAGATGAAGCGCTTACAAAGCTTGGGCTTTGATTTGTCTATTGATGATTTTGGTACAGGATATTCGTCCTTAGCCTATTTGCAAAAACTTCCCGTCAATGAGATCAAAATCGATAAGCGCTTTGTTGACGAACTCGAGCATAGCGATGCCGGACGCAGCATCGTTGACGTGATTATCTATTTGGCCAAGCAGTTATCGTGTCGAATCGTGGCAGAAGGTGTCGAAATTGAAAGCCAACTTCGTTATCTTCTTGATCAAGATGTTGATCTCATACAGGGGTATTTTGTCGCTAAACCGATGAGCTTAGAAACGCTTCTGGTATGGCAGCATAATATCGGTCAGCACCTGCCTAATAGCATGGATTTTGATCGATCTCTTAACCAAATGTTACGCAGAGGGACGTAAAGGCTCTAATGCATCGCGGCACAGAGTTTTTAAAGCCTCGATGCTTGAGATACGCGGATAGTTAGGGCGAATTATCAACGCAATACTGCGATGTGGCCCGGGTTCATTGAGATGCACTGCCGCAAGATCTGGGTTCTGTTTGATCAGTTGCTCCAGCGCCATTTCTGGCACGAGGGTTGAGCCTAATCCACCCGCTACCATTTGCACCAGAGTATTTAAACTCGTCGCGCTGAAACCGTGTTCTGCTTGCCAAGCTGATAGATGACAGGCATCGAGAATATGGTCTTTTAAACAGTGACCTTCTTTCAAAAGCATGAGTTTTGACTCATCAACGTTTTTACTACGAATTTCTTTAAGACCAGCCAGTTCATTGTCTTTTTGTGTAATCCAATAGAAGTCTTCTTCCCAAAATTCGAAAGTGAGTAGACCATCGCAAGGATAGGGAAGGGCAAGAATCGCTGCGTCTATTTCTCCTCGGCGCACTTTGTCCACGACGACGTGCGATTGTTCTTCAATTACGCGCAGGTCAAAGTTTGGGTGCTTGGTATTGATCTTCTTTAATAGGTTGGGGAGTAAGAACGGCGCAATGGTTGGAATGAATCCAACAGACATAGGGGCGCTGAGAGGCGCATCATTCAATGAACCCATCGCTTGTAGGTCTTCTACTTGAATTAAGATCTTCTCGGCTTGTGCTAAGAATTCTTCGCCCGCTGGTGTAATGAGCACCTTCTTTGTATCACGTTCAAAAACCTTCATGCCGATTTGGCTTTCTAATTCGTTAATTGCCGTAGTCAGCGCTGAAGGGCTGACATTGCATTCCTCCGCAGCTTTTTTGAACTGCATGGTGCGTCCAACTGCGCGTGCATAATTGAGTTGTTT
>NZ_LWFH01000157.1:0-1258 GCF_001635725.1 Oleiphilus sp. HI0066 | reverse complement strand
GCCTGATCACATTGCGCCTGTATGGTACTTCACGCCATTCTATGCAATCTTGCGTGCTGTTCCGGATGCGTTCTTGGGTGTTGTGGCGATGGGTGCGGCAATTGCAATTTTGTTCGTATTGCCATGGTTAGATCGTAGCCCGGTGCGTTCAATGCGTTACAAAGGCAACTTAAGTAAGATTGCTCTTGTGTTGTTTATCATTTCGTTCTGCATTCTTGGTTACTTGGGTGTTGTGGTAGCAACTCCAGGTAGAACTTTGCTTGCTCAGGTCTTGACTGTTATTTACTTCGCTTATTTCATTCTTATGCCTTGGTATACAAGTATTGAGAAAACTAAGCCTGTACCAGAAAGGGTGACAATGAAATGATTAAGCTCGTTGCTACGTTATTTTTCACAATTAGTGTGAACAGTGTATTGGCAGCTGTTGGACCGGCGGCTCCTGTTGATGATATTGATACTGATATTCGTGATCAAGAGTCTATGCAGCGTGGGATGGCGTTGTTTACTAATTACTGTTTTGGATGCCACTCGCTTGAGTACTCGCGCTATGAACGTTCTGCAAATGACTTAGGTATCCCAAAAGAGATTTTTGAAGAAAATCTACTTGAGGGCGACGCTAAGATCGGTCAATTGATGACTACCTCTATGGATAAAGATCAAGCGAAAGCTTGGTTTGGCAATCCACCGCCTGACTTGACGTTGGTGGCGCGGTTACGGGGGCCAGATTGGTTGTATAGTTACTTGCGTGGTTTTTATGCAGATCCTTCGCGTCCATATGGGGTAAATAATGTCGTATTCAAAGATGTCGGTATGCCACATGTTCTAGCAGACCTGCAGGGTATGTGTGCTGAGCCACCACTTATGGGTATTGATACTGAAGTTGATCCTCTTTCAGGTAACATCGTTAAGAGTAGTGGCTGTCAAGAATATAAGTCGGAAGGTTCTATGACGCCAGCTGAGTATGACGAAGCCATCTATGATTTGGTAAATTACCTTGAGTATGTCGGTGAGCCGTCACGGATAGAAAGTGAGCGTATGGGATTATACGTGCTTGTCTTCTTGGCGTTCTTCTTTGTGTTCGTCTACTTCTTGAATAAAGAGTACTGGCGCGATATCCACTAAGTCTATCTAAGTAGCTATAAGGCTGTTGGCAAACGCTAACGGCCTTTTTTGTTATAACGTGTGTTGAATTATGACGCGCTTTGATAAGTGTGTATAATTCTGGCAGTTTTGTATTCTATGTATCGAATTTTCGATG
>NZ_LWFH01000156.1:0-904 GCF_001635725.1 Oleiphilus sp. HI0066 | reverse complement strand
TGAATTTTTGTACTTAGCTGTAGGGCCCAAAATCAAAAAGGGCGCTGACATGAAAAAAGGTTTGATGGTGAGTTCTGTGATCGTTGGATTATTTGCTTGCAGCAGTAGTTCGGGACCTGACGCACCAGAGAGTATTCATATCAATACAGACTTGAGCGCATTGTTGAGTGATCATGCGAAAGTTGGTTCCACACATACTTTTTAAAGGCATGTTGACAGGTGTTGGTTGAATAATTCCGGAGCTATTTACCCACGCGTGAACTTATTTAGATGCTTTTGTTCTTTAGATATAAACCAAAATAAAGCATGGACTCGTAAAGCAAATTGGTTCTGGTATAGGCTAGAGAAGTGATACTTGGACAAGATGTTTCTGCTGTCTTCTTTAGCCAATAAAAACAAACTTCAGGGAAATCATCATGAAAGCCTTAAATGCGAATGGTCGTATCGAATGTAAAGCCGCGGTTGCGTGGAAAGCTGGAGCTCCGCTATCAATAGAAACTATCGAAGTGGAGATGCCGAAAGCAGGTGAGGTGCTGGTAAAAGTACTTGCATCTGGCGTGTGTCACACTGATGCATTCACTTTGACGGGAGAGGATCCAGAGGGTGTTTTTCCAGCGATTCTTGGTCATGAGGGCGGCGGTATTGTTGAAGCTGTTGGTGAGGGCGTAACTTCTGTAGCGGTCGGTGATCATGTCATTCCGCTCTACACGCCAGAATGCCGCGAATGTAAGTTTTGCTTATCCGGTAAAACAAATCTGTGTCAAAAAATTCGTTCTACGCAAGGTCAAGGTTTGATGCCTGACGGCACAACTCGTTTCTCGAAAGACGGCGAAAAAATCTATCACTACATGGGTACGTCGACCTTTTCTGAATACACGGTACTCCCTGAGATTTCACTGGCTAA
>NZ_LWFH01000155.1:0-1061 GCF_001635725.1 Oleiphilus sp. HI0066 | reverse complement strand
TGGTAATAAAGATTTTTCGATAGCAACGGTTTTATCATTTCCTGCATTAATCTTACTTCCTCCTAATACTATAATAGCTGTCGTACTTATGGGATTGCCGGTTTACTATCTGGCGATCAAACTTAAACGGTGGTTAGGCGGCTACACTGGAGATGCGCTGGGCGCAATCCAACAGATCTCCGAGATTGGGTTCTTGTTGGCTGTTCTAGCATTATTACGCCTAGCTTAATGTTCTCAAACCTCACGCGCATATTGCCATGAATGATTCTTCTGACCCTACGTTTTCCTATACTCGCGCAGAAAAAACAGCCATTTATAAAGTCATGGCGGAACGCCGAGATATGCGGCATTTTAATAACGAGAAGGTTTCCGAAGACCTTATTAGCAAGCTGCTATATGCGGCTCATATGGCTCCGAGTGTTGGTTTAATGCAGCCGTGGCGTTTTATCCGAATTCGCAATACTGAAAAGCGTGAAGCGATTCAAACGCTAGTAGAGAATGAGCGCGATCTTACCGCTGCTGCATTAGCCTCTCGCAAAGCTGAGTTTCTTAAACTCAAAGTAGAGGGTTTAAAAGAATGTTCAGATGTCATTGTTGCGGCACTGCCCGATAAGCGTGATGAACATGTATTTGGGCGACGAACATTACCAGAAATGGATTTGGCTTCGTTGTCTTGCGCTATTCAAAATATGTGGCTTGCCGCGCGTGCTGAGGGAATTGGTATGGGATGGGTCTCCATTTTTGACCCTGAGGCGCTAAAAACGGTTTTAAACATGCCGCCCGATAGCCATCCTGTCGCGATTCTATGCATTGGTCATGTAGATGCTTTCTATGAGAAGCCCATGCTCGTTATGGAGGAGTGGGCGACAGAGCGTAGCTTAGATGAGTTCGTGTTTGAGGACGAATGGCAATACTAAGCTTAGCCTACAATCAAAGGATAGATTTTAACGATATTGCCACGACGATTCCTAAATAATTACCGAGAACATAGCCAGTAATTGCCGCGCAAAAACCGGGCACCAATAAGGCTTGATTGCGAAGTGCTCCAACAATCACTGGGA
>NZ_LWFH01000154.1:0-990 GCF_001635725.1 Oleiphilus sp. HI0066 | reverse complement strand
CTATTCTCCGGCCAAATAGAAATCACTGAAGAGATGTGGGAAGCTGAAGGTGTTGAAATCCGAACCGAACGCGAGGACTCTCAAGATGTCGGCACCATCATTATCTATTACATAAAAGCGCCTTGGGTCGGAAATTGGCCGATCAACACGCACATTTACTCAAACTCAAATAACCAACAAAACTTTCGCGGCATTCTTCGCGCCACCAATGGCAAAGAAGCTATGATCGAAATACTCCCTGATTTCGAGCAACATTATCATTGCTGGGGTATTCAAGCGCGTAACCAGGAGCAAAACTACGCGCTTTCTATTCTTACCGACCCCGAAATTGATTTTGTAACGATAGCTGGCGATGCAGGTACGGGTAAAACCTTGTTAACCCTCGCTGCAGCGCTACAACTTGTGTACGAAGATAAATTCTACGATGAGATCATTGTCACTCGCGCAACCGTTCCGATGGGAGAAGATATAGGCTTTTTACCAGGCGAAGAAGAAGCCAAAATCGAACCTTGGATGGGTGCAATTACGGACGCACTCGAAACCTTAGCGGCGAACCCAGAAGGCAATGAGTTTGAGCGAAAATCAGGGCTCGAGTTTCTTAAGAATCGCGTCAAAATAAAAAGCTCAAGCTTCATGCGAGGTAGAAGCTTCTCAGGAAAGTTCTTCCTAATTGATGAAGCCCAAAACCTGACCGCGGCGCAAATGCTTGGCCTCATCTCACGCGCAGGCCCAGGAACTAAAGTTGTCGCGATCGGCAACCTCAAGCAGATCGACACACCTTACCTCAGCGCCAATACAAGCGGATTTAGTTACGCGATCGACCGCATGAGAAATTGGGAGCACTACGCTCACATCACACTCACAAGCGTTGAACGATCTCGTCTAGCAGATTACGTCGCGAATAATTTTCATGATTAAGTAACTAGCATCACCCCATAACAAAAAAGCCGGAGCATTTAATCTCCGGCTTTTTTGTTATTCAATCGCAAC
>NZ_LWFH01000153.1:0-805 GCF_001635725.1 Oleiphilus sp. HI0066 | reverse complement strand
CCGCGTCCCCAATCCGAGAACAAGCAACACGGGAAACAATAGTTCAGCGCCCGTTGCCAAATAAGCAGCTGGCACAGCAGGAATCAGAGGTACCGCATATTCCCACGCAAATAAATCAAGTGTCGTGCTCCATGATGCGATTTTCGTCATCCCTGCAGCCCAAAATACTTGCGCCATCGCCAAACGAAATACGAGAGCTAAACCACTTTGCGCATGATTAACGAGAGAAATACCACTACGGATAAAAGAAGTTGCTGAGTGAAAAGCGCTCATTATAAAAATCCTTATACTTAATTGTTTCGTTATAAACGCGTCAACGCGCCTTGTTTTAGAAGAAAGCTCCAAGCTTCACTGAGCTCTGCCGCTAAAGCTTCTTCTGAGTCATACATCTTCTGTTCTAGCCAAAGCTGCTCGAATGCTCTTTCGAACGCTTGTGTAGGAGAACATCCTTCATCGAACGCAGTAAGAAGCGCACAAACAGGCAGAGAAATTGATGTCACGCATACCTGATAGTCTTGTCGCCACACCATAACGATCTCTGCGGGAGCATCTAAGGAAAAACTAGCCCCATTATTTGAATCAACGCTAGCATTCTCCTGTTCGTTGAATTGCCACAAGCTATAGAGTGGAAAGTCCGACCGAATGATTGAGAGACTTGGATGAAGACCAAGTTGTATATTGGCTTGATCAACACCAAGGACGTTCTGAAGATCAGCCGCAAAAACTGCCGATACATCACAGCTATGAAATGCTTGATGCCAAGACCAGTCGACACTAGCGACATCACTCACATATGGATAATCAT
>NZ_LWFH01000152.1:0-1132 GCF_001635725.1 Oleiphilus sp. HI0066 | reverse complement strand
TGGCTATTCCAGTCGACATCGAGATGCTGATATGCCTGATAGATATCAAGGTTCAGCTCAGGCAGTCGCTGATATGGTTGCTCCGATGCCAAGGTATTAATATTCAGAGATTTATATTGTTGCAGTAAGGCATCAAAGCGGTAATTTTCGCCGGTGTGGCTCAGCGACAAACGTCTGTCTAGTAGGTCGTCACTCGTGACCTGTAAGCCTTGATCAAGATCATCCAAATAATCATCGTCACTGATTTGGGTATAGCTGAGATAAGCTGAGGTGTCGGTATACACAGTATCGAGCGACCAATCTTGCTCAATACTCCAACCCCAGCGCTCGCCACTTTCATCAAAATTACCAAGTGCTGCCTGATCTTTGATATAGGCCTTATCTTCGTCGATGTATCCGGTAGTCAGCGTTGTTTCTTGCAGTGCACTTTTGTATCGAAACTCAGCTTCTTCATAAGCGCCGCGCCCACCAATCCAATTAGGCGTAATAGTCGCATCGTAGTTTGGCGCTAAGTTCAGGTAATACGGAGCCGAGATATAAAGCCCCGACCCTACGTTTGAGGTGCCGATCGTGGGATATAAAAAACCTGATTTTCTACGCTCATCAATCGGGAACGTAAACCAAGGAACATAAAAGACTGGAACATCTTTGATGGTAAATCGAGCATGACTTGCCGTACCGAAACCTTGCTCTTGATCTAATTCAATCTCAGACGCATAAAACGACCAATCAGGCTCTTCACCATTACACGTCGTAAAACTGCCGTCTTCAATACTTAGAAGCGTCTCATGTTTTTGATCAATCAGTTCGGCTCCACCACGGAAACCCGTATCAGGATCAATAAACTTGGCGTTATGAAGTTTCGCACTTCCCTCGTTCAAATCAACATCCGCGGAATCGCTCGTCATATGCATTTGCGGGCCTTGAATAACAATATGGCCTTGCATGGTGGCTTGGTTCTGCTTTTGATCGATAACCGCCGCGTCACTTCTTGCGTAATAGCCCTCTCGAATAATCTCTACCTGGCCTTCTAACTCCAAACGATTATTCTCTTTGTACTCGACATAATCAGCATGCACAGTAACAGTTGGGTCGAACGATAGATCACCCAAACTCTCACCCATAGCTTGAG
>NZ_LWFH01000151.1:0-1160 GCF_001635725.1 Oleiphilus sp. HI0066 | reverse complement strand
CCACGTTCAATGGGCCTAGTTCTGGAAAATAAACCTTTCCTTGCGCGTCGATTCCGAGCTGATAGCTCTTACTTTCCTTACCATAAAGCTCTACTTTTAAGGTATCACCCGGACCAAGTACGTAATCATTTGAAACAGGAATATCATTCACTGGTTCAAATGTACTTGGAGCCCCTGCAAATAATTCATAACCGAAAGGTACTAATTTGCCTGCTTGATATCGTGCACTGGATTCTTCTTCTGGCACATCTCCTCGAGGCAAGGCTTGTTCACTTGGGTCTTGAGACTGCCCACTTCGAGTGAGTACAGAAACTTGCTGTTTAGTTTGTTCTTCTTGAAGACCACTACCACTCGTGCCACCGCCAAATTGGCTTAAATCGACGCCATACTGCGCAGCTAAAGCTTGTTGTTGCGTAGGATCCATACGCATAAATTGATCAATAAGAAGAGGATCCACATCGATGGCGGAAGCTGGCGTAATAACACTTACAAATAATGCAGGCGCTAAAAAAGAAGAGATAAATCGAGCAATTCTTTCCATGAAGCGATGTTTCTTGTCTTTACTGTTGTTGTTCTGTTTTCTAATCAGCATGCAGTGTACTACACGAATGTTTTTCGGCTAGAACTTTCATCGTTACCGTTACGTTAATGATGTCG
Organism: Oleiphilus sp. HI0066; assembly: GCF_001635725.1. Taxonomy (NCBI): domain Bacteria; kingdom Pseudomonadati; phylum Pseudomonadota; class Gammaproteobacteria; order Oceanospirillales; family Oleiphilaceae; genus Oleiphilus; species Oleiphilus sp. HI0066. Next base: position 503 of record NZ_LWFH01000151.1, on the reverse strand, counting down.
TTTTTTTACTCAACCGTTTTTCTCAGAGGACTTTTCACAATAAGCGATTTACCACCCCTCCACGACCAGCTTGCCCATCAACTCGCCATTCTCTATCACTTGATGCGCAGCGAGCAGGTTCTTAGCATTAATAGGGCGATAGGTATCAGCTAACACACTCTTCAAAATACCTTCATCTAAAAGGCGTGAGACTTCCGAAAGAATATGACGTTGTTCGATCATGTCAGGTGTTTTGAACATTGCTCGCGTAAACATGAATTCCCACACCAAACTCGCCGATTTAGGCTTCAACTTATTCAAAGCCAGTGGCTTCACATTATCTACAATGCAGCAAATTTTGCCTTGCGGCTTAATGATGTCACACATTGCATCGAAATGTTGATCAGTATGACTACAACACAGTATGTAATCTGTGTTGTAGTAGCCAAGTGTCGAGATTTGCTGCTGAATATCGTCATGGTGATTTACAACATGCGCTGCACCTTGACTCACGCACCACTCAA
>NZ_LWFH01000150.1:0-769 GCF_001635725.1 Oleiphilus sp. HI0066 | reverse complement strand
AGCATGACTTAGTTATTGGTGAAAATCGGTACACCATGAAAGAGGCACTCAGTGCACTGGAAAGCCTTCAAAAGGAAATTCCGGACCTCATTTCCAAAGCTCATGATTCCCAGATTAATGTGGTTGAAGAAGCCCTGGAGATTGAAAGTAAAATCGATATTGTGCGACTTAGAATGTCTTCAGTATTACTGCAAGAACAGTTCTACCTTGGCTATCCGAATAAACTCGCAATAGTAGAAGGCGCGCTTTTAAAGCAGAATGTATTAGCTTTGAAGGCTAGTGGTAGTAAAGACGAATATGAGTCTGCACTTGAGCAGTTCTGTGATTATGTCCGGAGAGCGTCATATGTTGATTAACAATCCCCTTAACCAGTCAAAGCTGCGGACCGCGGCCTCAGTTTGAGGCGTTAGACTCTAAAGCTGGGAAATATGAATAATGAGTATTTTTGATGTCATGTTAGCTTTATGTACATTACTATGCTCGCTGGTTGCGGGGCTCCTATTCGCTTACGCAATCGTCATAATGCCCGGAATAAAAAACTTAGAAGACAAACAGTTTATTAAGGCTTTTCAAGTCACAGATCGAGTGATTCAAGATAATCATCCCGTATTTTTATTCGTTTGGGTCGGATCAGCTATTTCACTTATTTTTTGTGCTTTTACTGGTTTTTCAAAACTTCAAGGCTTGGACTTTTTCTTGCTTTTATCAGTTACGGCCGCTTACTTAGCTGGCGTACAGATATCAACAATTGCCATTCACTTGTCACTTA
>NZ_LWFH01000149.1:0-1006 GCF_001635725.1 Oleiphilus sp. HI0066 | reverse complement strand
TTTCGCAACAATCACTCCTCTACCAGGAATCAAAGATGGCAAAGGATACTCTTCTACCGACAAAGGGCAAAAACGGCTCAATAAACCATTACTATGCTGAGCAATAGGGCCGAAGTTTCGATTCAGCTGCTGATACCAAAATGGAAAGCCAGCCGTTTTAGCTAAAAACTCAACTTGGTTTACGAAGCCAGTACGCAAACTGCCTCCATCCACCTCTTGCAAGGCAACCACATCATATGCCTCGAGAAGAGAGGCTATCTTAACTAAGTTGGTTTGACGTTGAGCATGCGGCAAAAAGTGCTGCCAACTGCGCGTAAGGTAATGACGATACGCTGAAGTGGAAATGCCGACTTGTATGTTGTAAGTCAGTAATCGAATAGATTGAGAAGGAGAAACATTAGGAATATCAGATAAGTACTCAGGCGCAGTACTAGACGATACACCTAAACGAAAGTCTTTATCAGAGGGGGTGAGTAGACGCTTAACGCGACTACGCAACTGTGTATACATACCCCCTCCTTCAACTAATTTATTTTGCTGCAGTTAGCGCTGCTCGTTCTTGCGCTATAAGAAAGTTAGCAACCTTAATCATATTTGCAAAACCGCCCGCGTCACGAACACCAATTTTATATTTACCATTTACGATAAGTGCTGGCACGCCTGTCAGACGATAAGCCTTGATACGATCACCCGCTTTCTTCACTTGCTCATCAATTTTAGAGATTTTGCGGAAACCAGACGCTTCAAACACTGCCATGTACTGCTCTTCTGATACGCCGTGCTTTTCAAAAATTTCTACAAAATCATCACGATCTTGATATTTCTTAGGAGCACCTTGAATCGCATCAAATAAAGCTTGGTGCATCTCTTCGATCTTACCTAGCTCCTCTGCTGCAAAAAATACTTCCGCGTGCGTTACCCAACCTGGGAACGTTGCTGGCAACAAACGGAAATCAACATCATCTGGGAAGCTTTCTTCCCATTGCGGAAGATGATCGTTGTTGAA
>NZ_LWFH01000148.1:0-1397 GCF_001635725.1 Oleiphilus sp. HI0066 | reverse complement strand
AAGGCGCTGGCAGTATCACAGCCGCTTGCTTCTTGTCTAAATTCGCCAAAAAATACACATGGGCACACCTAGACATTGCTGGAACTGCATGGACTTCCGGCGCCAACAAGGGCGCAACAGGCCGACCGGTTCCTTTGCTACTGAATTACTTAATGAATCACGCAAAATAAATGCACAAACAAACCGACATTTATATTTCCAAAGGGAATGCATTTAGTGATCTGGCAAGCATAGCTTGTCGGATCGCTGAAAAAGCCATCGCAGCAAATCAAACTATATTATTTGTGTGTGAAAGCGACATCGATGCTAAAAGTCTTGACGAGCTGCTCTGGTCTTATCGAGAAAGCTCTTTTCTTCCGCATCAGCAATCAGTATCCCCAAGCCCAAGTTACCCCATAGCTATTGCGTCATCGCAGGGCGCGAATGATCCTTCATTCAAAGCAACAGATACAAACATTTGCGTATACCTTGGCCCGACCAAGTTAGCCGAAGAACCTCAGATGAAACGACGAATGTTCATAGTTCGTAATGACCAGAAGCAACTGGAATCTGCACGAGCCTTGTTCAAGCAACTTAAATCTAACGGCGAAGACATAAATACGCACGACTTACGTCGTTAATTGGGAACATAACTACCTTGTTTGCCCCCGCAGATATATAATGCGCCTCTTTCTAAAATCAACGCCAAAAAAGTAGTGAAACACAACGATGGATAAAACCTACCAACCTAGTGAAATTGAACAAACTTGGTATCAAAAATGGGAAGACGAAGGCTTCTTCAAACCAAGTGGTGAAGGCACGCCATATTCAATCATGATCCCCCCACCGAACGTCACTGGCAGCCTCCACATGGGGCACGCGTTTCAAGACAGCATCATGGATGCCTTAATTCGCTATCATCGAATGAAAGGCAACAACACGCTATGGCAAGTTGGTACTGACCACGCGGGTATCGCGACTCAAATGGTTGTTGAGAGAAAATTAGCCGCTGAAGAAGATAAAACTCGACACGATCTAGGTCGTGAAGCATTTCTCGATAAAATTTGGGAATGGAAGGAAGAATCAGGTGGCACCATCACACGTCAACTTCGTCGTCTAGGAGCCTCTGTCGATTGGGATCACGAACGCTTTACGATGGATGACGGCTTCTATAAAGCTGTTCAAGAAGTATTTGTTCGTTTGTACAAAGACGATCTTATTTATCGCAGCAAGCGCCTTGTTAACTGGGACCCAAAACTACACACCGCTATTTCCGATCTGGAAGTCGAGAACAAAGAAAAACAGGGCAATATGTGGCATCTTCGGTATCCACTTGCAGACGGTGAAACAACAAGCGAAGGCAAAGATTACATCGTTGTTGCTACCACTCGACCCGAAACGATGCTTGGGGATACAGG
>NZ_LWFH01000147.1:0-7362 GCF_001635725.1 Oleiphilus sp. HI0066 | reverse complement strand
GGTCGCGCAGGATCAGAATTTCCAGATGAACGAAGACGGGACGATCACGCTTACAGATGGGGATCTGTTGGCGGGAGCGTCGGATGTTGATGGTGATACGCTGAGTATCTCAGATGTTGCATACACAGGTACGGATGGAATCTTCACCGATAATGGAGATGACACATATACCTTTGCACCGAATGAGAACTTCAATGGTAATGTCACCGTCGACTTTACCGTGTCTGATGGTCAGGGTGGTACCGATACGGCCCAAGCGAATATTATAGTTGTTCCTGTGAATGACCCGCCAGTTGCAGGGGATACGTCTTTCAGCATGAATGAGGACGGTACAATTACATTGACACCTGCACAGCTTTTGGCGAATTCAAGTGACGTTGAAGGTGATGTGAGTCTGCAAGGTGTGAGCTACTCAGGATCAGATGGAACGTTGAGTGCGAATGATGATGGCTCCTTTAGTTTTATTCCGAATGAGAATTTCAATGGCGACATTGTCCTCGATGTGGTTGTGTTAGATTCTGAGGGTGCGAGTGATACGGCCCAAGCGAATATCGTAGTTGTTCCTGTGAACGATGCACCTCAAGCAGGCAACGTAGGAACATTGACTACTAATGAAGACAACTCAATAGAAATTGATCCTGATTATATTCTTGGCTTTGCTTCCGATGTAGATGGCGATGACTTAAGCCTTGCCTCCCTTACATTGCGTGACCCGAACCATGGAACGCTCACGCAGAATGCGCAAACAGGCGTATATAGCTTTAGTCCCGCAGCGAACTTTGCGGGTGCGGTTGCCTTAGATTATTTAATTAATGATGGCACCGTAGACACCGCTGGCAGCATGGAAGTCAACGTCATACCAGTGAATGATGCGGCCTTTGTGGATGGGAATTCGCACGCAACGGTGATGGAGGATGGTCAAATTACCTTCAATGCCGATGACTTGCTGAATCTTTTTGGGGACGTGGATGGAGACAATCTGACCATTTCCAATGTCATCATCGCCGATGGCGACGAAGCAGAAGGCCAAGTGGTGGCTAACGGCGATGGTACCTTCACCTTCACTCCTGAAGATGACTTTGCCGGTACTACTCAGCTGCAAGTGATTGTGAGTGACGGTACGGTTGAAACAGCGATGGATATGCCTGTCTACGTGCGTCCTGTCGCTGACGGTGCGGTCATTACTAAGAGTCAAGATGGCCCGATTGTGATGAACGAGGATGAGACCGGCTTCTTGAGCTTGAGTGTCGATTTACTCGATGCCTCGGAATCACTCACAAGCTTGGTGATGACGGGTTACCCATTGGGCTTCACGATTAGTGATGGTGAACATTCGGTGACGATCACCGAAGAAGGACAGCTGATCTTGATTAATGATTGGGATATCTCGAATATCTCGATCGACCCACCTGAAAACTGGCACGGTACCTTCGAAGTAACTTTGACAGCCACTACCGTTGATTATGGTGATGAAAACTCGAATGCCTTGCCTGATAGCAGCGATATTACGGGAGATTTCGATGCCACAGAAGGTCAAGATCTGATCATTACTGAGCTTGATCTTTTAGATATGGCTGAGAACATACAAGTGCAAGATGGCGATGAACCTGGATTTGTACACTTAATTAATAACTCGCAAGGCGCGCTTGTTGATAATGGTGATGGCACATGGACGTTCTCACCGGCTGATGGTTTTACTGGTGAAGTGGACTTTGCTTATGTGATCCAACGTGATGGTGAGTTGTTCGACGAACAGAGCAGTATTGGTGTTCAACCTGCTGTACCTGGTGCGGACAATGGGCTCGAAATCGAGGGTATTGCAACGACAGATATCGACAAAGGCAACTCGGTTGAATTTACTGATGCGGATTTACTTGCTCAGATTAACGGTGTCGATGGTAATGACCTGTCAATTACTGGTGTGCAAATTACCGATGGTGTCGGTGTACTTAGACAATCGAGCGATGGCACATATACCTATACGCCAGATCCAGATTTCTCTAGCGAAGCACAGATTAGCTTCGTGGCGAGTGACGATTTAAATAGCGTGACGAGTTTCGTGAATGTGAATGTCATCAACGCTGCGCCAGAAGTTGTTGCTGTAGATCAGGCATCAGATTATACAGTCGCCGAGGATGGATCGATTACATTCACAGAGTCAGAGTTGCTAACTGCTGTGGGTGCGACGGATGCTGATGGCGACACTATGACTGTTGAAGGCTTAGGTGTGCAGCCGGATAGTGGCACGGTGATCAACAATGGTGATGGCTCATGGACAGTATGGCCTGATTCTGACTTTGGCGGTAATATGGAGCTGACCTACATGGTGAACGATGGCACATATAGCACGCCCGCAACAGTGCTTCTTACAGTGACGCCAGAAAATGATGTGCCGACTGAAAGTACTCCATTGTATGTAGAGATGAATATGAACGGCACGACCACGCTGACACTCGACGAGTTGCTTGCCAATGTTACTGATGTTGATGGCGATACCCTATCAGTCAGTAACTTCCAGTCTGACAATGCAACGGTGAGCGATAATGGTGATGACTCCTATAGCATTGTGGCTGATGGTGACTTCCAAGGAACGGCTGGCATTACCTACGATGTGAGTGATGGCACAGAAACAATCCAAGCATCAATTAGCGCAAATGTGTCGCCTGCTGAGGATGGCCAAGTCGACGGTGAGGCAGCAGATTATACGGTTTCTCCTGGTGGTAGTTTGAACATTGCGATGCCAAGTTCAATTAGTGAGGATGATAGCGTGGATCATGTGATTGCGAGTGATCTTCCGGATGGCGCAACCATCAGCAATGGCCTTGAAGATAGTGATGGTAACTACGTGATCAGTGGCGATTTGAGTCAACCGATACAAGTTTCACTGGGTGATGGTTTCGAAGGCGATGTGTCGATCAATGTCATAGGTTATGACGCCTTAGACCAAACTGTCGATGGTGCGAGTGAAATCATTAGTATCGAAGTGGATGATGCTTATGCAGCGCAAGGTAGCTCTGCAGATGGCGCTAATGTGAATGCTGGTAGCGATGATCAGGGTGGAGGTGATTGGACGAATGCCGACAACACTAATGCAGGTGTTGATGTAATGGATGACAGTTCAAGCTTCGACAACGCGAATGATAACAATGGCAGTAACGATGACATGTCTGATTTAGGCGGTATTGGCTAGATTATTGATGCGCTTTCATCTTGGTGAACATCGCCTAAGGGAGCAGATATGGCTTTGCAATTGACCTATGACTCGGTCGAAGATCGCGTATTGTTTCTCAGTCACCAAGAAGTGCGTTACCCTTCTTGGTGGTTAAGCCGCAGGTCGATCTTGCGGCTGATTCAATCTCTCAACTCAGCAGTGGCCGCGCACTATGAAACGGAGAAGATACTCCAAAAGGTGTCAGAAACTCAGACTTCTGAAACGACGAATCGAGATGGAAACGCTAGGTCTGAACAATCCGTCGAACAACAAACACTCGACGAATACCGTCAAGCGCACTTAGAGAGCAGCGAGACGAGTGTTGAACGTCACTCTGAGCATGTTTCCGAGGCTCAGAAATATCCTTATGCGCGCAGCATTAGGTTAGATTTGCTCGAAAATAACCGTGTTGCGTTGGTTTTAAGTGACGGCGTGTCGAGTGGTTTGAAGCTGGAGTTTCATGAAGATGGCGTGCATCAGTTCGCTGATATGTGCTTGCAGGTGGTGAGACGATGTAGGTGGTGATTAGCTATTGAAGACTAAATATTGAAGTCAGAGTATATTCACTCTGCTCCCGGTCTTTCTAAGTCACTTACAGCCCTTTGCCAAGAGATACATATAGGCTCTCTTGACTGTTTTCTGAGATGCCATAGCCCAAGAACGCGGGCCCAATGGGACTGTCCCAACCGAAAAACGCCGCGCCACTAGAGATGAGATCTTTGATACTTATGTCAGCTCGATTGTCCCAAACATTACCTGCTTCGTATGACGCACCAATGTATAGAGGGAGTTTGGTTCCTCCGAAACTATTGGCGGCAAGTTCATAGCTATAGACTAATCGAGCAAAACGCATATGTGGACCAGCAATAAAATCTCGGTCATTGCCCGATAAATTCAAGAAACCGCCTAGTTCAAACCCACTGAATTGCAGATTGCCTTGATTGGCAAAGGTGCTACCAACTTTGATGGTTGGTTTGATACTGTGGTAGCCAAATGAAAAAGCCGTTTGAATCTGTATTTCGACTTGATCTACGTATTCTTTAAAACCGAAGGCGTTTGATTCACTGCGTTTGCCTGTAGCACTAACCTTCCAGCCGTTGCGGGTAAAGTTGGGATTATTTTGGTTGTCGTATTCAGTTTTTATGAATGCGGCTCCGCTGTCATATCTTACCGAGGAAGCACCAATTATTTGTTGTAAGGGATCAGGCACTTTAACGCGGCCGTTTTCAAATTCTAGGCCAAGTAGGAGGTCAAAATTGTCGCTAAATTCGTAGCCAATGCCAGCCTTTGTGTTTTGATAGGAGCGAGTAAGCTCTCCTAAATTTTGATTGTTATCAGAGTAGGTTGAAATTTCTCGCGCAATTTCAGTTCGCGCTTGAATGAAGTATCCACTGGTATTTAAGGGCCAATAGATGTCGCTCGTAAGCCGTTTTTCTGTACCGAATTCAACGGCATTTGTCCATTCCGCTCCATATGGGTTCAAGTTGGTATAGCGCCACGCAGTGCCAATTTCGAATAAACTGAAAGAACGAAAGTTGTCCTCGAAGTTGAATTGAAAGTCCAGGTATCCTGGTCCCCATTCTTTTTCGTTCACAGTTAAAATGAGTTGTTCTTCATCATTAACAATCTCGATTGAGCTAGTAATCAGAGCGATCGTACCTTGTCCTAGAAGCCGCTCAATGCCTTTGTTTATTTGTTCTCGTGTGAAAGGTGGAGGCCCATCCAGTTGCATCCTTTCAAGTAAGTACTTATTAGCTAGGCGAGTATTATTAATTAAGCGTATCTGGTGAATTTGATCTTTTTCTTCTTGTGTTTTTCTTGCTATTGAATCGCGCAATAACTGAATGTCTGAGCGCTTCGAAAAGACCTCTGTGGCGAGTTGATAACCTTCTTCTAGTGCATCAGTCATAGCGTCAAAATCAAGTACACCCATATTCCCCAGATCAGGACGAATAAGGATGTCTCGCTCTGTGAGTGTTGATCGTGCCTCAGCTTGGTTTGACATCATTAAGAAGTTCGACATTTGTCCAAGCACAGCAACGCTAGAGTCGATTTCTTCGCGTTTAAGAATTGGTGCTCCGATATCTACGGCAATAACGATATCTGCGCCCATTTGTCTTGCAACACTGATTGGCAAGTTATTCGCGATGCCGCCGTCAACTAAAATGCGACCGTCGATTTCAGTCGGTCTGAGTACCCCAGGTATAGACATCGATGCTTGCATTGCTTGCGCTAAATCACCCCTTGAAAGAATGACTTGTTCACCAGTTTCCAGATCCGCTGCAACGGCTCGATAAGGAATTGCGAGACTATCGAAGCTATCAAATTTTGAATAACTGCCCAACATCTCATGAACGAGCGAGCGCATTCCCTGTCCTTGTATAATACCCTTAGGGAGTTTGATGCCTGAGCTGTCTAGTCCGATGTCGAGTTGAATTGGAAATAAGTCATTATGACGTTTACGTCGATTGGGAATGCGTGATCGAGGAAGACTATCTTGATAACCTCTATTCCAATCAGCGCTTAGAAACTTAGATTCAATATCTTTAGCAGATTTACCGGTGGCATAAAGACCAGCGACAAAGGACCCAACGCTAGTCCCTGCAATAACATCGACAGGAATCTTAGCTTCTTCAATAGCCTTCAGAACACCGACATGAGCAGCTCCTTTCGCCCCACCGCCGCCTAGAACCAACCCAATACAAGGGCGTTGTAAATCTTTGGGACAACTCGTTTCGTTGGGTGCCTCTTGTGCAGCAGTATGAGTTGTGAAACATAGCGCTAAAAAACTTAATAAAAAGCGTTTCATTATAAGTTGTTTTTATCTTTGTTGGTGCAGGTATGGTTGAACAGCAATGCATTAACTATGACTAGCCTTTTTGACTATGGCAAGCGTGTTTTTATATGTAAGCGGTGAGTAAAAGTTAACCTTCCCGGGTAAAAGTAATGGTAATTAAGGAAGGTTGTTCTAGCTAAGTTTTCTAGTTGTATTAGAGGATCGTTACATCCTGTTTCAAAAATATCTTGAGCTGAACACAAAATAACCAATTCTGTGGGGCTTAGTAGCTGTTTTCTTTTCTAGACCTCATTAACCAGAATGGTGTCTTTAGTTACAAAAAATTGACTTTAGTGCGACGGAATCATTTTGGGAGTCTAGGTTTCACGAGGGCGTCATGAAATATATTGTTGTTCAGAATCTCAGCATACTCGTTGAGTTAGATAATGTAGATGGCACGTGGACCTTTACGCCAAATCTGCACGAGAACCAATCGATTATTTTTACGTATGATGTCGCCGACGATAGTATGAATGCTGCTATATACGGTATTGTCGGCGATCACACCCTTTCTAGCGGTATAGGAGATGATCTACTAGTAGGCGGGAAAGGTACCGATATCTTAACTGGCGGTGGGGGTGTAGACACATTTAAATTCGTGACGAATGATGAAAATACTACCGTAGAATTTTTACCGATACGATTGCTAATTTTGAAGTAGGCACCGACCATATCGATTTGACTAAATTCTTACCTGAAGACAGCTTAAACTCAGGCTCCTCTGACTTTATCGACTTGAGCGAAGATGAGGATGGCAACACCGTTCTATCGATTCATACAGGTGGCGATGGTGCTGATGTTGATCAAGAAATTAAGATTGAAGGCGTTTCAATGGATGAGATCTACGGTGCTGATACCACAGGTATCAGCGAAGTCGATATTTTGCAGAAGACGCTTGAAGATCAGAACCTGTTGAATGGCAGTATGTAAGTGCTTGATAGAAATCCGGAAGAAGCTAAATGACTTAGCTTCTTCCGAGTGTTTTGCGCGGTAGCTAAACACTAAGAAACCAAACACGCTACCAAAGACTCTTCCCAAGTGGCATCAACGTCATCGCAAATGATTTCAATGCGGCTTTCGTAGGCTTCGCCAATCTCGAACAATGACAGTTCATTGTCGGCGAGATTAAAGCCACAAACACCTTGATTGGTAATGAATACGGCTTTCATGCGCTCGACATTTAAGCTGCCCAAAAAAGCCTGCAGTTTGACTAGGTCGAATTCGTCGCTTGGTGGAATTGTCCATCCGACGCTTTTAAACCCTTCACCAGAATTTTCGGCTTTGTTGATTGCACCTTTGCTTGAATTAGGATTTG
>NZ_LWFH01000146.1:0-849 GCF_001635725.1 Oleiphilus sp. HI0066 | reverse complement strand
GTATGACCCCACGAGTTATTTGACTCATTTACATCCGCGCTTAGATGCGATCATTTGTGTGGCAAATGCGGTAAGGGATGACTTACATTTACAATCTCGTTTACCGAAAGAGAATATCGTCACTGTCTATAAAGGGCATTCGCTGGACTGGTATCAGGATCAACCTGCTGATTTGAGTGAGTTTGGCATTCCATCGGATGGCTTTGTGGTTGGTTGTGTTGCCAATGATCGGCCTCGAAAGGGGTTGCCGGTATTGCTTGAGGCTTCTAAGTTGCTTCCACAAGACAAGGATATTTATTTCTTGTTAGTGGGCAATGGTATGGATAGTGATCATATTCAAGCGCTCATTCAAGAAAGCCCAATGGCTGAACGTATAAAAGTAGCAGGACATCGAAAAGATGCACCGGCTTTAATAGCCGCGTGTAATGTATCTGTATTACCTTCTATTAAGCGCGAAGGTCTTCCTAAAACTGTGATTGAAGCGATGGCATACGGCACAGCAGTTATTGTGTCTGCTACCGGAGGAAGTGCAGAATTAATCGTTGATGGTGAGAGCGGTATTCGGGTTGAACCTGGTGATGTGAACGCTATTTCATCTGGGATTATAACCCTTGAAGAAGACCGAGAGCTATGTGCACGGATGGGCGAAGCAGGCAAGAATAGAATTCTTACGCACTTTAGCACGGAGAAATCTGCCTTAGATACTTTGGAATTTTTGAATAAGTTAGTTGTTACAAAGCGCTAGCGTTAAATGAAAAAAACTGAAACACTAACTTTATAAAAATAATTGTTCATGAGAATACGGATGCTCAGTCGCTTGGATCGCGTTTTACTTACGAGTGCTATTTT
>NZ_LWFH01000145.1:0-749 GCF_001635725.1 Oleiphilus sp. HI0066 | reverse complement strand
ATCTGCCTTTTCTTCTTTAAGCTCAGCTGCCTCAGCGAACTCTAAAGGCAGGGAAACAGTAAACTCTGTGCCTTTGCCTTGCACGCTTATTGCAGACAGATCTCCAATCATTAAATCGACCACAGCTTTTGTGATCGGGACACCTAAACCTGTCCCACCAAATTCTAGAGTTGTAGTTGTGTCGGCCTGTTCAAATCGAGAAAAGACTTTCTCTACCTGATCTTGGCTCATGCCAATACCGGTATCTGCTATTTTGATTTGGACGCGCTGCCCAGCTTGCGATCCAACGCAATCAACATGGATCGTCACACTCCCTTCCTCTGTAAACTTAATCGCGTTTGAACAGAGGTTGAGTAAGATTTGCTTGATCCGTACAGGGTCGCCCTTGTAGTAATGATTAAACTCTCGAGGAAAAATAAACTCTAATCCGATTCCTTTTTCTGAGGCCGCGTCTTTAAACATGAACTCTGCAGTTTCGATTAGATCAACAATATCGAACGGAATGCACTCTAGCTCAATCTTACCAGCCTCAATTTTCGAGTAATCGAGAATGTCATTCACGATTGAAAGTAGGGAGTTACAGGATGTACGGCCTTTATCGATCAAATCATAATAGACAGGGCTATCTCAGAACTTATTTAGACGTAGAAGTTGGAACATACCGTATATACCATTGATCGATGTTCTGACTTCATGGCTCATATTTGCTAAGAACTCACTCTTAGCCTGATTCGCGTTCTCTGCCTGAA
>NZ_LWFH01000144.1:0-575 GCF_001635725.1 Oleiphilus sp. HI0066 | reverse complement strand
AGCAAGCGCCATTCTGATAGAGTCAACGATAAACGGAATGTTGCGCATGAGCACGCTTATAACGGTGTGCGGGCTTTGCCATCCGCTGACCTCAAGTCCAGGGTTGTCGATTTGCACAATCGCATCAGTCTTAAGTGACGAGTTGACTAGACGCCATTTGCTAACAAAATAGCCAAATACATCGACGATGGACTTACCAACAAACTCCTGGGTATAGGCTGATGCCAATACATATTCGATAAAATCGATAAGAGGTTTCTGCTCTTGTTTTGGCATTGTTGATGCCGCGTGCTTACTAAGAATTTCAAGTATTTCTTTTTGTTCCTGAGTTTCTATCAATTTCATGTTTAGCAAAAACCTCGAAAGTCGTTGTCAATCCCGCTAATTCACAATTTTATGAGACGTTTTAGAATGTCGATTAAGAATAGTTCATAGGGCTGAAATTGCGTATTAACGCGCCATGCAATAACGTGGCTACCTTGTAACAATCAATCAGTTGAGACTCATCCAACATGCAAGCCAATCAAGTATTTTCGTCTCTAAAGATGCAACTGTCGTCAACCATCATTGGACAG
>NZ_LWFH01000143.1:0-725 GCF_001635725.1 Oleiphilus sp. HI0066 | reverse complement strand
TTGTTTGGCGAGGCGACAAAAGAGCAAGTCGACGAGGTGTTTGAATGGGTCGTTGATGATTCTGAGTTGACGATTGAAGCGATAGATATCGGCGGTGTTGGGCTTGCTGAAGCGTCGAGTTCAAATACCTCAGAGGATGCAACTTCTTCAGCTAAACCTGCACCTGTGGTAGAGGAATCCGCTCCGAGCCAAGTCGTCGCAGAAAAACCTCAAACTACTGCGGCCAAAGCCGAACCCAAAGCGAAGCATCAAGCGAAAGCTGAAAGTGCGTCAATACGTGTCGGAACCGACAAGGTTGATAGCCTGATTAATATGGTTGGGGAACTAGTGATTACCCAATCTATGCTAGGTGAACTCGGCAGAAATTTTACCGTCGACAAGTTGCCACGACTAATGGAAGGGCTTGAGCAGCTCAACAATCACACGCGTGAGCTTCAAGAAAGCGTTATGCGTATACGCATGCTACCAATTAGTTTTGCGTTCTCGCGGTTTCCCCGTTTGGTTCATGATACGAGCAAACAACTCGGCAAGCATGTTGAGTTGGAGTTGTTGGGTGAGCAAACGGAACTCGACAAAACAGTGATGGAACGTATTGGAGACCCTCTTGTTCATCGCTGAGATTATCACTCGCTTTCACCAAGCCATTATCAATGGCTTTCTCAAGAATACGATCACGATTCAGGCCTGCGCCATCATCAATGATTTGAATCACTATGTTGCCACCC
>NZ_LWFH01000142.1:0-1191 GCF_001635725.1 Oleiphilus sp. HI0066 | reverse complement strand
GTTCATAATTGGTGAACGATTTGAACCACTTGAACGCGCAAGTTTGCACATGGGTTGTGTCTCGTTTAGGGAGCGTTTTTTTAAAGACGGAAAAATAACAAAGATCGGTTTCCATAAAGCTGTTGTTCAAGCAGAGCGCGAAATCATGCCGATTAAGAAAATATATAAGAAGAAGGGTTGGGAGCAATGTGTTGGGGCTTCAGGCTCCATCAAAGCAATTTTTCAAGCGTTAGAAGCAGAAGATGGCATTCAGATAGAGCGACTATCCTATAAGCGATTGAAGACTTTACGAGATCAAATCATTGAACTTGGCCATATTGATAACCTTAACGAGCTAAATATAAAGAAAGAACGCTTAAGCATATTTCCAGCTGGTTTAGCGATCTTAATGGGAGCGTTCAAAGCACTCAAAATAAAAAAAATGGAGTATACACAAGGAGCTCTGCGCGAAGGTTTACTCTATGACATGCTTGGTAGACTTGATCATGAAGATGTTCGAGATAGAAGCATTAGCGCTTTACAACAACGCTATGGAGCAGACATCGCCCATGGTGACTATGTCGCAGACATTACTAAGGCGTTTTTTAGAAAAGCGAAGACAGATTGGCAGATAGATCACCCTCGATATGAGGGTTTACTAACTTGGGCATCAAAGTTATTCGAAATTGGTCTGGCTATCGCTCACAGCCAATATCATCGTCACGGCGCGTATTTAGTGGCGAACTCTGATCTGGCTGGTTTTTCGAAACGAAGCCAAGAAGAGTTAGCCTTACTTGTTAGAGCGCATAGAAGAAAAATTCCCTTAGAAGATTTTGAGCGTGTCGATGAGGCAATACTTAAATTGACGCTTTTATTTCGGATTGCTGTTTTATTCGCATCGGATCGAAAAGTAAGGTCTATCCCTTTTCATTTAGAAGTTAGCTCAAAATCTGTCCACTTAGCATTTAAAAAGGGCTGGCTAGAAAAGCATCCCCTTACCGTTGAAAACTTAGAAATTGAACGAAATTATTTAAGAAAAATCGGATTTGAACTAAGTTTTTGATAACCTTACGAGTTTTTATGATTGATACACAATAATGTTAGTTCTTGGCCTTGAAACCTCATGCGATGAAACCGGAATCGCTCTTTTTGACACGGACAAAGGTTTGCTTGCTGACGCTTTGTTTTCCCAAATTGATCTTCATGTTGATT
>NZ_LWFH01000141.1:0-484 GCF_001635725.1 Oleiphilus sp. HI0066 | reverse complement strand
AAGAAACGCCCCTTACATCACAATAAAGATCAGTTTTGATTGAGTAACGCTAGGGCAGCAGCTTCATCCAGCACTGGCACATTGAGTTCAGTCGCTTTCTTTAGCTTAGAACCCGCTTTCTCACCCGCGACTAAATAATCGGTTTTGCTTGAAACTGAACCACTCACTTTTGCTCCAACCTCAATGAGAAGAGCCTTTAACTCATCACGGCTATAGTTTGGCAAAGTTCCTGTCAGCACAACCGTCTTCCCAGCAAATACATTCTCTGAAGACTTCCGTACTTGCTTAGGTATCTGACACTCAACACCTTTTTCGAGCAGTCGCCGAACAAGAGAACGATTGTCTTGATTTGAGGTAAAAACCATAACATGGCGAGCAACTATTGGACCGATGTCATCTAAAGATTCCAATACATCTGGCGTCAGCGAGAAGAGCCCCATAACGTCATCCAACTCACACGCAATGGTTGACGCGGTCGTTTCTC
>NZ_LWFH01000140.1:0-1360 GCF_001635725.1 Oleiphilus sp. HI0066 | reverse complement strand
GTCGGCGCCAATGGCGCAGGTAAGTCTACATTTTTAAAAGCCATATCCGGCGACAACAACTACACCGGCGACATTCTCTTACACGGAAAAGAACTTCGGCAATGGGACTCAATGGAGCGCGCTCGCCATGTAGGCGTACTTCCTCAGTCGTCAATTCTCTCATTTGCATTCAAAGCAAAAGAAGTCGTTGAACTAGGGCTCACACCACTTTCACTTAGTAGAGAACAAGCAGAGCAAGTAGTAAACGAATGCATGCGCCGTTGCGACTGCCTGCATTTAGCAGATGAATATTACCCTCAGCTTTCAGGTGGAGAACAGCAACGCGTAAACCTAGCACGCGTTTTAGTGCAAATTAGCCAAGCGAAACAGACACCTATTTTGCTGCTTGACGAAGCATTATCAGCCCAAGATCTTGGGCACCAACATCAGTTGCTAGAGTTCGTCACACAACTCTGTAATAAGCAAAACATACTTATAGTTGGCGTACTCCATGATCTAAATCATGTACTCAAGTACTGTGACAAAGCCTTACTTATCGATCAGGGAAAAGCCGTTCAAAAAGGCAATGTAGAGAAAGTACTTAATGCCGAAAACATAGAACGCTGCTGGAGATATAGAGCAGAATTCATCACCTCTTCGGAAGGTCATAAGCTGATTATTTGATTGATGTCGAAAGTTAGAGGTTAGAAGTTAGAGGTTAGAGGTTAGAGGTTAGAAAATGATCATTCCAAGTCATACTGACCTACCAAAGAAATCGACTCAACAAAACCCGTTATTGGGGCAAGGCGATGGCGGCAAAAAAGCGCTTTTCACCTTGAATGACCAAAGGTAAACCCGAGGGGCGAACGAAACGAATAATCTATTGCTTTAATCTATAGAAGATTAAACAAACCACCCACCCTTCTATCCCTATCTGCCCATAGCCTCAGACCAAAAGCGGATCAGCATCTTAATAAAACACCATTAAGTAAAATCTTTCTATTCGCCCTAAGCTGCGAGCCCCCAACTCTGCACACCAATATACAAACAAAGTCGCCATTTATCTCAGGTAAAAAAATACCCCTACAAGAGGGGTATTTTCTCAACTCGTTAAGACTTAGTTAGAAGCATTCTCAACATAACGGATTGTTGGATAGCCACTAGTGCCTGCGCCATCATAATAGCTGATGATCTGAAGATTATATACTTTCGCATCTGCATCCGTTGAATCAGTATCAATCGTATACGTACGATAGTTTGGCCACAACTTGTGGTTACCTTCTAAATTGTACCCATACCATTCGTTAGCAGTGAAGATGCTCGCATTTGAGTCGGAAACGTAATGATTTGAAATATCTCGCCCCGAACCTGGCGCTATAGT
>NZ_LWFH01000139.1:0-993 GCF_001635725.1 Oleiphilus sp. HI0066 | reverse complement strand
GTTGATGCGGCATTACCAGGAGAGAAAGTCTCTGCGGTATATGTCGAAAAGCGCGGCAAATTTGATGAGTTGAAAACAGTAGAAGTACTCAGCGCATCAGAGGAGCGTGTTGAACCTCCTTGTGCGCACGCCGAGATTTGCGGCGGTTGTAGTTTGCAGCACATGGATACCGATGCTCAGATCAAGTTCAAAGAGAATACACTGCGTCAGCACTTTGAACATTTCGGAAATCTTGAACCGGAGCAATGGATTGAACCTATGACTGGTCCAACGACTGGTTATCGCGGCAAAGCACGCCTAGGTGCGCGATTTGTGGCGAAAAAAGACACGGTATTGGTTGGTTTTAGAGAGAAGCGTAATAGTTTCTTAGCCGACATTCAGCAGTGTGAAGTGCTTAACTCGATTGTTGGTCACCGATTAATGGATTTGCGAGCACTCGTGGCAAGTTTGTCGGTATACAAAGAATTGCCGCAGTTTGAGGTTGCCTTAGGTGAAGATGCGAGTGCGCTAGTCGTGCGACACATGGCGCCTTTAACCGAGGAAGATACCGTTAAGCTGATACAGTTTGGCCAAGATAATGCATTCCATATTTACTTGCAGCCTAAAGGCGTTGATACCGTGCACCGTATTTGGCCGGAGTCTGAAGTCAAAGACAAAGATCGCTTGCACTACACCTTAACGACGCCTGATGAGCAAGAAGTGAAGTTGGCGTTTCATCCTATGGACTTTACACAGGTTAATGCCGATATCAATAAGCAAATGGTGCGTCGCGCACTAGAATGGCTCGATGTTCAGAAAGATGAGCGTGTTTTAGATTTGTTCTGTGGTTTAGGAAACTTCACCGTGCCGCTCGCCACGCAAGGTAAAGAGGTTGTAGGCGTTGAAGGCGACGATGCAATGGTTGTACGTGGCAAGGAAAATGCTTTACTTAACGATCTTGATAACCTGCGCTTCTATGGTGCCAATTTACAGGCGGACTTCACGAAAGAAGAA
>NZ_LWFH01000138.1:0-937 GCF_001635725.1 Oleiphilus sp. HI0066 | reverse complement strand
TGAGTCACTCGCACCATTACACAAACTTGGAACAGATCGCTGGAGCACGACTAAGCAAAAAGCTCTAGAGAAAATACGCGACACTGCAGCTGAGTTACTCGAAGTCTACGCAAAGCGCGCAGCAAAAAAAGGCTTCAAATACAGTCACCCGAAACAAGCCTATCGCGCCTTTTGCGCAGGCTTTCCTTTTGAAGAAACTCCGGACCAAGCAGTTGCAATCAACGCTGTAGTTCAGGATATGACTAAAGATCAGCCTATGGATCGATTGGTCTGTGGGGATGTCGGCTTTGGCAAAACCGAGGTCGCAATGCGTGCTGCATTCATCGCGAGTTACTCTAGCAAGCAGGTCGCTGTTTTAGTCCCTACTACTCTGCTCGCACAACAGCATTATCAAAGTTTTCTAGATCGGTTTGCAGATACGGCAGTAAATGTAGAGCTGATTTCTCGTTTTAAAACTGCAAAAGAACAAGGCAAAGTTTTGGAGCGTGTTGAATCTGGTGAAGTCGATATCCTCGTCGGCACGCATAAGCTGATTCAAGGAAACATTAAATTTAAGAACTTGGGCTTACTAATCATCGATGAAGAGCACAGGTTCGGGGTGCAACAAAAAGAGAAACTCAAAGCTCTACGTGCCGAAGTAGATATACTCACATTAACGGCAACCCCAATTCCGCGAACATTGAATATGGCGATGGGTGGTGTGCGTGATTTATCGATTATCGCAACACCACCAGCCAAACGTTTATCAGTTAAGACCTTCGTAAGGCAAAAGCAAGATGCTTTGATACGTGAATCTGTACTGCGTGAAATACTGCGCGGCGGCCAAGTCTATTACTTATTCAATGATGTCAAGAATATCGAAAAAGAAGTCGAGTTCTTGCAAAAACTCATACCTGAATCTCGTGTTGGTTTCGCACATGGGCAAATGCGTGAGCGC
>NZ_LWFH01000137.1:0-1269 GCF_001635725.1 Oleiphilus sp. HI0066 | reverse complement strand
TTGACGCAAGCTCAACCATTCGATCTGCCATTTGGCCATAACCGTTATCACCTTCTGTACGGTGAGAAGTGAAAATTACTGCGTAGTAAGGTGGTGCCGGTGTATTGGCAATGAGAGACATCTAAACTCCTTTGAGCATTTAACGCCGCTATAAAGGGCAGGCAATGCGCAGCATTGACTGTCCAGCCCAACTTGTTGGGCGATCTTTGATAGCCTGGTTATGTGTGATGTTGCTGTTAATCATAAAACGCCAACCATGCTAACGTAATTAATGGGATTAATAGGGGAACCAAGCCGTACATTACAAAATCAGAATATGCCCTGGAGCTGAGATACTGAAACCCTTTTTGTATTGAGCGAACTGTAAAAATGGTTAAGCCTATAAATCGATATCGATGCCATTGCTTTCATTATCTCTTTTGTTTTTTAGTGCTCTGGCTGTCTCACCTAAAACATCGAATCCGTTTGGGTCACTACCTTTATACCCCTGACTTTTTCGTTTCCTGCTTTCATCATTTGGTAAAGGNCACATAAATACCGTTATAGAAAAACCGATGAAGGGGATCAAAATAAATGGGAAGTAAATTTCCTCAACTGCGAAGTACATTAGCAGCCCAAAACTTAATAAAGACAATGCGATAAGCTTCGCTTTCATATCAGCACCTTAGTGAACATAGCCGTGGAATCTTAGTTTCGAGGCCTGTTGGTTTGCAAAGTATGCAACCTCAAATCATCGCGCCTTGCTTGGTAGGCAAGGCCATCCTTAAGTTTTCTATCCTAAGATGAAACGACCTCGTTTTGAAAGTCTGTCTTGCGACGCACTGATTTTTTTGACGTTCAGGACAGGTCAGCTATCCGCAAGAAGGTAACGTTTTAGTTATTGCTCCATTAACGACTCCTAATGTCTACTTGCGAATGAAAAACAAATGTCCGCTTTTCATTCTTAGTACGTACTAACGCCGCCATATGGGGCATTGCTTATGGAGTGGAGCTTTGGGGTAAAGTGGCGCAGCCACCCCAAAGCGCAGCGGAGTAAACAATGCCCCTATGATGGCCTTGTTAGAATATTAATTGCAGAGTAATGACTCTATATCACTGATTAGCAAGCTAGATTGAAGATTACCATCACCACCCACTTTAATATTCATATTTGCAGCTGAAATATTTAACCCTGTCGTAGAACTAATGACAGAATCAAGAAGGAAGTTTTCCATGCCGTCTGTAGTATCGTAAGTAAACTCTAGAGTATTGGAGTCGCTGGTTAAGGTG
>NZ_LWFH01000136.1:0-10912 GCF_001635725.1 Oleiphilus sp. HI0066 | reverse complement strand
AATTGCAATTGAGCAAAAACCTTGATCATACCGATAACGGTTCCTAACAAACCAAGTAGGGGCGTGATCACAGCTACAGTACCAAGACCCGTTAAGAAACGTTCCATTTCATGCACGACATGGCTCGCTTCTTCTTGAATGCTTTCTTTCATGACTTCGCGGCCATGTTTCGCATTCACTAGACCCGCAGCTAAAATTCGGCCGATCGGCGCAGCTTCTTTCAATTCACGAAGCTTTTTAGAGTCTAATTCTTTGCGTTTAATCCAGCCCCACAAATCATTAACAAGCGCTTTCGGAGCGAGGCGATTAGCACGTAAAGTCCAGAATCGTTCAATAATAATTGCTAAGGCTAAAACAGAACAAAGCAATAGCGGGAACATAATAATCCCACCGGGCTTTAATAGATCTAACACAGAGGTTCTCCTAAGAAGCGAGGCCGCTTTAATTTTTTTATAACAGCAACAGTGCCGAATGTCGGTACTTTATCATAAACCCAGTGTTTGAGAAGTCTGCCCCCCTATTCAATTGGTAACGTTTCAGAAATCTGTGAATTAAGGTAGGAGCCAATAGTTATTTGCATCACTTCTTGTCCTTGTAACACTAAGTCCTCGATCAGTGACATCGAAAAAAATGGCTCCGCTTTCATAAGTAATCAATGGATTTGCTGCGTGAGAATTTATCCTTTCCAATACGCTCGCATGCGGATGATTAAATCGGTTTGCATAGCCAGCAGAAAAAACGACATATCCAGGTTGAACATGCTTCAAGAAAGCATGATTGCTCGCCTTAAATGCACCGTGATGCCCCGCAATAAGAACGTCTGCATCTAGAAGATCTATTTTATTGTTTTCGTAGTAGTGACGAACAAAATCAAACTCTTCTTCCCCTTCTATATCCCCCATTAACAAAAACGACGTATCGTAGAAAGTCACCTTGAGAACACAAGAGCGCGCGTTGCTATTTTTTGACAAACCAGATACATCGAGGGGCCAAAGCACTTCGACACTAATATTAGAAGCGCCCCACGTTTGCCCGACAAGACAACTCTCTGTGTTTGTCTTAGTTTTGAGTCTATCAGGCTCACCACTTACGATTTCTCGCGGCCTTAAGGTCTTAACAACCCAGTCGCTATCGCCGGCATGATCTGCATCTCCATGACTTACCACTAATAAATCGAGTTCGTTTAAACCATACTTGATGAAATACGGTCGAAGCACATGCCGAGCCGACGAGTAACGTTCATAACTAGGCCCCGTGTCATACACTATTGTGAGGCTAGGTGATTGCATGACAATGGAAAGTCCCTGACCAACATCAAGCACCGAGAGACGATATCGTTCCAACAATTTAGATTTTTCGGGCTCGTTCTCCGAGAATAAAAACAGATATAAAAACAGCAAAAGACTGCCGCCCAGCCACTTAGATACTCCGATCAACACAACCGACATTATCAGCAACAAAATAAACAAACATTGCATTATTGGATGCTGCAGTTTTAGTCCTGAGCTTTGCGAAAGCTGTTCTCCTGAAGCAAGAAAAGCGAGCAGAAAGTCCAAAATCACATCCACAATAAAGAAGCCATGATTTGCCAAGTCGTAAAAAAACACACTTAGCAGACTTAAAATTAAGACCGAAGGAAGCACAACTAAGGACACCCATGGGATCGCTATTAAATTCCCCGCTAAGCTAAATAAGGAGTTCGACAACCCAAAATTCATCTGCGCAAGCCAGACAAATAAGAACAAGATAATTTGAACAACACAAAGCTGAAGCAAGCTAGGCAGCGTAACCAGTCGCGGAATGAATGAATAGATGAACAACAACGCCGCCACGGCACCAAATGAAAACCAAAACCCCACACTGAGTGGAGATAATGGGTCAAGCGCTAACACCACGAACAAAGCAAGCATCCATGCTTGAAAGGTATTCGCTGGAATGCGACCAAGAATGACTAGCATACCTATTAAGACCATCACGTAAGCGCGCTGTGCAGACGGCGACAAACCAACTAAAGCGATGTAAAACAACCCCATTATGGCCACGATAGGTAAAGCAAACCGAGCCAAATTAAGTCGCAACATTATGGCGAGCAAACCAAAGCATACTAAGCCGACATGTAGACCGGAGATCGCCATAAGATGCTGCGTCCCGCTGTCTTGCAGTGCCTGATTTTCGTCGATTGATATGTCGGCACGATGCCCTAGAACAAGCGCAATAACCAAACCTTTATGTTCATAACCATCTAAAAGTTGCGCCAAATGCTCATAGATCCGCAACCTTAACTGAGTCAAGCGGCCTGACTTCCACTCGGTCGAATGACAATCGCGCTCGACAACGCGATTTACCTTTGCAAAGCCAACAACGCGCTCATAAAACAAATGCCTTTCATAACTCCCAACCCAAGGGTTATAGCTAAACTTTGGGGATTTCAGCGTTACTTGAATCGAAGAGCACTGCGTATTTAATAGATTAGAAAAGTCATAGCTCGCTGAGACATGGAATTTGCCGGTATCAGAACAGTAGGGAATAGAGAAACCATATTGGCTATAGCGAGGCAGGCCGCAGAGATATCCCTGCAACAGCACCTCATTCCCAGTTTCGTTCACGGATACACGTTGAGCCGAATGTTGAGCCACTTCGTACTGCGCATAGGTATAAGCAACACAACACGCAATGGCCGAACCGAGACTCAGCACAATTAAGCGACGATTGGTTAAATCAGAGTGAGTATGACAAGCGTGACGAATGACACAGAGTGCTACAAACAGAAACGTAAAAAATATTAACGCATTAAAAATAGGTACACTAAAATGCACCAGCATCGCGCCAACACAAAAGGCGGATAAAATTAGATACATTGTCTCTTCCGTGAGATAAGATGCCCGCGCGATCCATGTGCGGTTTTACAAGCCATGCGAATATCAGGTTTAGACGCTCGCTGACAAGAATTACATCATGCCAAAAGATTTACTAAAAAAGTATCTCCCTAATCCAGATACCATTAAAGACAATAAGTCTCTTCGTTTCTTGGGCGATGTCATTCATGAACCAAACCTGTGGCACATGAATCGTCACAGCGTAACGAAAGCAATCGCTATCGGTTTTTTCTGGGGCTGCATGCCTATGCCCTTTCAGATGGTTGCTGCGGCATTTGTCGCAGTCTGGCTCAATGCAAACTTACCGCTCTCCGTAGCAACAGTATGGTTTAGCAACCCCATCACAATGCCTCCGATCTTCTATTTCGAATACCTTGTAGGCGCTTGGGTTCTGCAAATGCCACCGCTTGGTTTTGAGTATGAACTGACTTGGGAGTGGCTCTCAGAACGCCTTTACACAGTTGGCGTGCCTTTATATTTGGGAGCAGTGATTTGTGGAATTATCGGAGGCTTCGCTAGCTACTTCATTGTTGGCTGGCTTTGGAAGAGAAACGTAAAGAAAAGATGGACTGAACGAAAAGCGCGTCGAGAACAGGCTTAACGTTCAACTAATCCACCTCGCTCTAACACAAGTGTTCGATCCATTTTTTGGGCGAGCGCCATATCGTGCGTCACGACGGCAAAACTAGTCCCTATCTCTTGTCGCAAAGTAAGCATCAAAGCTTGAATAGATTCCGCAGTCTCGGCATCTAGATTACCAGTAGGCTCGTCCATCATGACAACTCGTGGCGAGTTAACAAGCGCACGTGCAATGGCTACGCGCTGACGTTCCCCTCCAGAAAGTTCAGCAGGTTTATGTCCCAAGCGTTCTTTTAAACCAACTCGTTCAAGTAAATCAGCCGCTTTACTCATTGCTTCGCGATTAGACATACCAGCAATAATTAATGGCATTGCGGCATTTTCTTGCGCCGTAAATTCCGCCAAAAGGTGATGAAATTGATATACAAAGCCAAGCTGTTGATTTCGTAACTTCGTAATTTGTTTTTCTTTCGCTTGTGATAAATTTTGTCCGCAAAGAACCACATCACCAGCACTTGGCGAATCTAAACCACCAAGTATATTTAACAAGGTTGTTTTTCCTGCCCCGGAAGTCCCGACTATACCGACAGTTTCACTGACAGAAAGTTGAAAATCGAGATTCTCAAAAATACAAAGCTCGCTCTTACCATCGCTATAACGTTTACTCAGGCTAGACGCCTGAATGACGATCTCATTACTCATAGCGAAGTGCCTCCGCTGGTTTCACTTTTGACGCGCGCCATGCAGGATAAAGTGTGGCCAATAAACTTAAGCTCAATGCAGAACCTGTAATCACACTGACATCAGTCCAACGTAATTCGGAGGGAAGATCACTAATGAAATAGACGTCTGGATTCAAAAACTGCATTTGCAGCACGCCTTCAACAAAGGCAATAATTTCTGACACGTTTGAAGCCAACAAGACACCTAATATGGTTCCAACTATCGTTCCAACAACACCGATATACGCACCCTGAACGATAAAGATTCCCATAATTGCACGAGGACTCGCGCCTATTGTCCGCAGAATGGCAATGTCTGCCGTTTTGTCTGTGACGACCATAACTAAGGTCGAAATAATATTGAACGCAGCAACCGCTACGATCACCATCAACAAGAGCCCAATCAAGGTTTTTTCCATTTTAATGGCTGAGAATAAATTACCGTGAGTAAGCGTCCAATCGATACTGTAATACGCCTCATCCAAACTACTCGCCAACTGCCTTGATACATATGGCGCATCGAATAAGTTGTCCATCTTGAGCCGAATACCATTTACGTATCCCTGCATACGCATGACTTTCGCAGCATCTTCTAGATGGATCAGAGCAAGCTGCCCATCTAAGTCGGCACCAACACGAAAAATACCACTAACCGTAAAACGCTTTAGCCGAGGAAAAACACCTGCCGGCGTTAACGAAGCTTCAGGTAATACGACAGTAACGCGATCCCCTTTTTGCACACGCAATTGTCGTGCAAGCATATCGCCCAGAACTATTCGAAATTCCCCGCTTTGAAGATCGTCCAGACTACCTTGCACCATGTGGTTCTCAATAATCGAGACCGTTTTCTCCTCTTCTGGCAACACGCCATTCAATTGCGCTCCTTGAACAAGACCCGAAGCACTCAACATACCTTTGATTTGAATAAAAGGAGCGGCAGAGACTACTTTAGGATGCGCAGTCACTAATTCGTCAACGCTCTGCCAATCTTGCATCGTGGCATAGGGTTTAATAACAGCGTGAGGAACCATTCCCAATATGCGCGTTCTGAGCTCTCGATCGAAGCCATTCATTACCGAAAGAACGGTAATCAACAAGGCAACGCCGATAATCAAACCAAGCATCGATATGAGCGATATAAACGATATAAAGTGGTTACTTCGTTTTACAGACGTATAACGATAACCAATGAGTGCGGGATACCAATTTTTCATGACAGCATTAAATCACATGATGGGTACAGGCAATAGTTACTGCCCTGCAATGCACTTTATTCCATCAAAAAAAGAGCAAAGACTTCAAGCATTTGCTTTAATGAATACATCAATTTTGAAGAAACACGCAGCACCATGCCCAACATAGATCCTCATATTGCAAAGACTCTAATCGACCAAAGCCTCGCACAACTTAATCAAATCATATTAGGCAAAGAGAAAGAAACAAAGCTTGCGCTGTGTTGTGTGTTAGCGCAGGGGCATCTTCTCATTGAAGATATTCCTGGCATGGGCAAAACAACCTTAAGCCACGCATTAGCAAGAACGCTCGGCTTAAAATATAAGCGCGCACAATTTACAAGCGACATGCTCCCTGCTGACATTATTGGGGGCAATATTTTTGACAAAAATTCCGGCAAGCTGCTTTTTCAACGAGGTCCGATTTTTAGCAATATCGTACTAGCGGACGAAATTAATCGTGCTCCACCAAAAACTCAAAGCGCCATGCTTGAAGCGATGGAAGAAAAGCGCGTATCAATCGATGGACGGACCCGCGATTTGGCCAGCCCTTTTGTCCTAATCGCCACACAAAATCCTGTTGAACAATCTGGGACTTACCCTCTCCCAGAATCACAACTGGACCGGTTCATGATGCGTATCAGCCTAGGCTACCCAAGTGAGGAGGATGAAAAGGCACTTCTGACAGGTAAAAGCAGAACTACATTATTGGAATCCGTAAGCCCACTATTAAATGAAGAACAGGTTATTGCTCTTCAAGAAATGAGTCAGTCGATTCAAGTCCCAGATAAAGTAATCGACTATGTATTCCGTTTAGCTAAATTTAGCCGAGAACTAGAACGCCAGCACGGGTTATCACCTCGCGCCAACCTTTCTCTGATTGCTGCAGCACGCGCTTGGGCGTTTTTAAATCATCGAGAAACGGTCATCCCAGACGATATTCAGGACGTATTTCCATATATTTGTGATCACCGGATGCCCCATTCCCACAGCCAATCGCAAAAAATTAGTAATAAAATCTTAAATTCGGTAGATATTTTCTAGTTCGTCCTTATATATAGGGCATCGTTTTTAACAGTGCATGAAATTACTCCTCATGCACCAGAACCAATTTGAATTCAGTATTGAGGTACCTCATGAGCGAAGCAAAACATGCAAAATTATTGATCTTAGGATCAGGCCCTGCTGGCTATACAGCCGCCGTTTATGGAGCGCGCGCCAACTTGAACCCAGTTGTAATTACTGGCATCCAAGCGGGCGGCCAATTAACCCAAACGACTGAAGTAGATAACTGGCCTGGTGATGTGGAAGGCTTGCAAGGTCCGGACTTAATGGCACGCATGCAAGCTCACGCCGAGCGTTTTGATACCGAGATTGTGTTTGACCACATCAACAAAGCTGATTTGAGTCAAAAACCATTTCGCCTTAGCGGTGATTCAGGCGAATACACCTGTGATGCATTGATTATTGCGACAGGCGCATCTGCTCAATATCTTGGCCTCGAATCAGAAGAAGCATTTTCTGGCCGTGGTGTCAGTGCATGTGCAACCTGTGATGGTTTCTTCTATCGCAATCAAACGGTATGTGTTGTTGGTGGCGGTAATACAGCTGTAGAAGAGGCTCTCTATCTTTCTAATATCGCGAAAGAAGTAATTTTGATTCACCGTCGTGACACCTTGCGCTCAGAAAAGATATTGCAAGACAAGATTCGCGACAAAGCTGAGAATGGCAATATTCGTTTCGAATGGAACCATACTCTTGATGAAGTTCTTGGTGATGATGCTGGCGTTACCGGCGTTCGTATCAAGTCAACGGAAACAGGCGAAACCAAAGAAATCGATCTAACCGGCGTATTCATCGCGATTGGACACAAACCAAACACAGATCTATTCGACGGTCAGCTTGAAATGGACAATGGCTACCTCACTATTAAGTCTGGCCTTAATGGCGGCGTTACAGCTACGAGCATTCCTGGCGTATTCGCTGCCGGCGATGTGACCGACCAAGTATATCGTCAAGCTATTACGTCTGCTGGCTTCGGCTGTATGGCAGCACTTGATGCTGAAAAGTATCTGGACGATCTCGAGTAAGTTAGGTCCGTTTAAAACTATTAAAAGGCCGAATTGTTTATCTATACTTTAGAATTAAAGAATAATTCGGCCTAAGTTATGAGCTTACTCCCTTGGCTAAACCCTCAGGATAACTTCCCTTCCGTCGACTCAGCTTTAGACGATCCAAATGGATTGCTAGCCGCTGGCGGCGATCTTAGCGAAGAGCGCCTAATACAAGCTTACCGTAACGGTATTTTCCCTTGGTCTAGCGATGACCAACCCCTCCTATGGTGGAGCCCAGATCCACGCTGTGTGATATTTCCTAATCACGTACACATATCCAGATCACTTAAGAAAGCGATTAGAAAAGGCGGCTTCAGCGTAAGCTTTGATCAAAGCTTCAAAGAAGTAATCGATCATTGCGCTCGAGGTGAAGAACATTCTGGAGGCTGGATTACCGAAGAAATGAAATACGCCTACCTAAACCTAGCCGAACGCGGCATCGCTCACTCTATTGAAGTGTGGTGGAATGACCTACTTGTTGGTGGACTCTATGGGTTAAGTTTTGGCCGCACATTTTTTGGTGAGTCTATGTTTTCGTTAAAGAGTAATGCGTCAAAAATTGCTTTTGCTGCATTGTGCACTCAAGCAAGAAACTGGAACTTCCCCTTGATTGATTGCCAAATTGAGAATGAACACCTACTCTCTCTTGGTGCAGAACTCATCCCACGAGATGTATTTATGGAAAAAATACAACACGGAATGAAACACAAGGAAGCGTTATCTTGGCGCTTTGATGAAGATATTCTTGATCAAATACTAGCAAGCTGAGGCACCCAATGAGCCATCTCGAAACTATGGTTTTTTATGCCACACCAGAGCATGACTGTAGCTATCTACCCGGCGCAAAGGCGACCACGATGTTTGCTGACCCCAACGCAAACATCAGTAACAATGTATATAAACAGCTCTCTGAATTAGGGTTTCGTCGAAGCGGTAGTCATTATTACCGTCCCCACTGCTTACAGTGCAATGCATGCATTCCTGTCAGAGTACTCGCAAACGAGTTCAAACCTAGTCGCAGCCAAAAACGCGTTTTAAAAAATGCGCAAGGCATTCAAGCCCAAAGCTTGAGTGCAGATTTTCATGAAGATCATTATTTACTGTACGAAAAGTATATTAATGCACGCCACGTAGATGGAGATATGTATCCGGCTAGCCGAGAGCAGTATCGATCGTTTCTAGTCGACGGACGCGACTGCACTCGCTTTGTAGAATTTACACTAGAAGGCCAACTGCTTGGCATTGCGGTCGTGGACGAATTAGATGATGGGCTATCTGCCATCTATACATTCTTCGATCCAGATGTCGAACATCTAAGCATTGGTACCTATGCCATCTTGTGGCAATTGCTTGAGGCCAAAAAACGTAATCTACCGTATGTATACCTAGGATATTTCATTAAAGAATGCAGAAAAATGTCGTATAAAACGGCTTTTAAACCATTCCAAACACGTATTGATGAACGCTGGCTTACGATTGAAGAACTGCAAGCTATCAGTGAAAAGTATAAGTAAATGTAAAAGCACGAAACTGATTTTGCGAATCGCGCGAGTTTCAGGCAAAATGTCGCTTTTTTAGGCGGGGGTCAACCAAAAGACCTCCACAATAAGCGCCTCAGGCGCTATTAATAGCTCAAATGAGGTTACGCTTTAATGGCGAAAGAAGATGTCATTGAAATGGAAGGTACAATCGTAGATACCTTGCCGAACACAATGTTTCGCGTAGAACTAGAAAATGGTCACGTTGTGACTGCTCACATTTCTGGAAAAATGCGCAAGAACTATATCCGTATTCTTACAGGTGACAAGGTTAAGGTGGAAATGACACCTTATGACCTGACAAAAGGCCGCATCACATACCGTGCACGTTAAAATAAAAAAGGGAGTTTAACTCCCTTTTTTATTACATCGAGATCGGACGCTGCATCTATACTGATGCAGCTTCTTCTTTTTCATATTCAAAAACGACCTGCTCTTTCTTGCTGTCATATTTGACATTCACGTCACCACCTGACGACAGGTGACCAAACAAGATTTCCTCGGCAAGCGGTTTCTTCAACTCTTCCTGAATCAAGCGTGACATTGGGCGAGCACCCATTTTTTCGTCGTAGCCTTTTTCAGCAAGATACACTTTCACTTCATCATCAACATGCAAAACAACGCGTTTTTCATCAAGTTGGGCTTGCAGTTCCGTTAAGAACTTGTCGACGACATAGCAAACAGTATCGCGCGCCAAAGGAGCAAATTGAATAATACTATCCAGACGGTTTCTAAATTCTGGCGTAAACAACTTATTCAGCGCCTCCATACCATCTGTCGTATGATCCTGCTCACTAAAGCCAATTGAACGACGACTAATCTGCTCCGCGCCTGCGTTCGTGGTCATTACTAGTACAACATGACGGAAGTCAGTCTTACGTCCGTTGTTATCAGTCAAAGTGCCGTGATCCATCACTTGAAGTAACAAGTTGAACACTTCAGGGTGCGCTTTTTCGATCTCATCTAACAGAAGGATACAATGTGGGTTTTTATTAACAGCTTCCGTTAACAATCCACCTTGATCGTAACCAACATAACCTGGAGGTGCACCAATCAAACGACTAACCGTGTGACGCTCCATGTACTCAGACATATCGAAACGTACAAGCTCGACGCCCATTACCTTCGACAACTGCTTAGTAACTTCTGTTTTACCAACACCGGTTGGACCAGCAAACAGGAATGCACCATCTGGTTTCTCTGGTGATTTCAAACCCGCTCGTGACAATTTGATTGCCGTTGCAAGAGATTCGATCGCCAAATCCTGTCCAAACACGACCATTTTCAAGTCCCGCTCGATATTCTTAAGCTTATCTTTATCAGAGCTAGAAACGTTGCGAGGAGGAATGCGTGCAATTTTAGCAACAACGTCCTCAATCGCCTGCACATTGATCAGCTTCTTACGCTTGCTTTCATGCACAAGACGCTGACTCGCACCAGCCTCATCAATCACATCAATCGCTTTATCTGGCATGTGACGATCGGTAATATAACGATCCGCCAATTCAGCTGCAGCACGCAGTGCTTTATCGCTATATTTCAGATCATGATGCGCCTCAAATTGAGGTTTCAAACCTTTCAAAATCCGGAAGGTATCGTCAACATTTGGCTCATTCACATCAATTTTCTGGAATCGACGTGCAAGCGCGCTGTCCTTCTCGAAAATGCCACGAAATTCGGTGAATGTCGTCGAACCGATGCAACGCACCTCACCTGAGCTCAACAATGGCTTAAGTAGGTTAGAAGCATCCATGACACCACCGGATGCTGAACCAGCGCCAATAATCGTGTGAATCTCATCGATGAATAAAACCGCGTGCTCGCGTTTCTTAAGCTCTGCTAATAGCGCTT
>NZ_LWFH01000135.1:0-543 GCF_001635725.1 Oleiphilus sp. HI0066 | reverse complement strand
AATCATTTCGTATATTCTTGAAGGTGAAATCGCACATAAAGACAGCACAGGTAATGACTACACTATCCCTGCTGGCGAAGTTCAACGCATGAGCGCAGGTACTGGCGTTAAACATTCAGAATTCAATGCTTCGAATGATTCAGCACTGAAGTTTTTACAGATTTGGATTCAACCAAATGTGCAGAACATTGCGCCAGATTATGAGCAACGTGCAATTGAGCAACAAGGACAACTCACTGCGTTGGTCACGCCAGATCGCGAAGGAGATTCCTTATTCATAAATCAAAATGCGCGTATCTACCGTTTAAGATTGGAAGAAAACGAATCCATTGAGCTCGCAACACGAGGTGAAAACGCCTATCTTCATGTCATTAAAGGGCAAGCCAATATCCAAGGCACAAGCATCTCAGAACACGATGATCTTGAGCTTAATCATGCCGATGCATTAGGCGGATTACTTGAAGGAACGTCGACCATTCAAGTGAGTACGAGATCAACACCACTAGAGGCATTATGGTTTGACTTACCTTAAGTACATCAACG
>NZ_LWFH01000134.1:0-969 GCF_001635725.1 Oleiphilus sp. HI0066 | reverse complement strand
TTCTTGAGAATTGGCACACCGGTTTCGTCTGTAATTTCATATCGGCAGTGAACACGATTATCCACCAAAGCATGTGGTTGCCATTCATGCACAGCGCGCGCAACATTTGCAGCAAAGTCATTGTTTCGCACGCCAAGTTCTTCATGCGCAAAAGACAAGGCATGATAAACAGTCGTGATCCCGGCAGCCGCATTGCGTTTATCTGCCTGAGCACAGGCAAAATCTAGAGGAAAGTGAACATTCGGGCGCGGTTCAACTTCTTTTTCCAGAGCGTCGCAATGAATGTCTATCATGCCAGGCATCAAGAGATCTCCCTGTAAATCGATCACTTGCTCCACAGAGACTTCATCAGGATTAATCGAGTGAATAAAACCGTCTTCAATCAGCAAAGAGGCATCGTTTAATATTTCGTCGCGTAGTACGATTGAAGCGTTCGTAAGCAGTGTCTTCATGCGTGAGTCATCTCTAGTAATTGGTCTACGGATTTAGGAATTTGGAGTTCAACGACGTGCTCCGCCATTTTTTCAACCAGTGCTGGATCATGAAAAATAGCCAGCATGGCGACGCCTTGCTCTTTCAACTTCTGCAATTCACCCAGCACCACGTCGGTCGTAATGGGATCTAGACTGGAGGTAGGTTCATCAAGCAGCAGCAATCTGGGCTTGGCTACCAAGCTTCGTGCTAGATTGACTCGCTGTTTCTCGCCACCGGAAAAGTTTGCCGGAGATAAACTCCATAACCGTTCAGGTAAATTCAAACGTGCCAGCATATCGCGAGCACTATCCAGCGCTTCGTGCATGCTTGCACCACGTTTCAAAAGAGATTGAGCGACAATAAACTCGCTAGGTTTGCGCGGTAATATGTGAAGAAACTGCGTGACAAAACTAATCTCATCCTGCCTTAGCTGTAGTATCTGGTGCTCATTGGCTTTCGCTAAATCGATCTTATGACCCTTCGCTGTTTGATAGA